>DASUKT010000108.1:0-9999 GCA_036278575.1 Pseudolabrys sp.
GCGAGCAGGTCGACGACGGCCTGCGAACTACCTTTGTAGGGAATATGCATCAGCTTCGTTCCGGTCTCGTGCGCAAACAGTTCCGCGAACAGGTGCGTCGCCGTGCCGGTGCCGGACGAGCCGAACGAAAGATTGCCGGGCTTGGCTTTTGCCTGCGCGATCAACTCGGCGACCGATTTGGGTCCCGACGGCGGCACGACCAACAGCACCGGCACGTCGCAGACCTGCGAGATCGGCGCGAGGTCTTTGGCGAAATCGAACGTCAGTTTGTTGAATGCCGGATTGGTCGTGTTTGCGATCGAACTGAGATAAAGCGTGTAACCGTCGGGCTTCGCTTTTGCGACATAGGCTGCGCCAATGCTGCTACCGGCGCCCGGTTTGTCCTCGACGATGAACGGCTTGCCGACACGGTCGGTCAATTTGGTCGCGATGACACGCGCAATGGTGTCGACCGGCGTGCCGCCAGGATAGCCAACGATGATCGTCACCGTCCGCGCCGGGTAGGCGTCCTGCGCCACCGCGTAGGCGGTTGGTAGTCCGATCAACAAAGCCACAATCAGATAGAGACTTTTGCGTTTCATGCCGATCTCCTTCCCGGGCTCGCGATCAGGGGATGTATTTCTCGTCCTGGAGAAAAAGCTCACGCGGCAAATCGACGCCCAGGCCGCGCTCCTTGCAGAGCTTGTAGATGCGCGCACCGACTGCGGTGAACTGCACCCCGTCGCCACCGATGATCAGCCCGATGATTTGGTCGTCTGACGTGCGGCCGGGATGCTTTCCGGCCACCACATCGCCGAGAATTGGGACCTTGCTCCAGTCGATTTTGTCCGACGGCTTGCCAATGCGGTCGGCCCCGTGCTCGGGAATAACTTCGACACCGCCAATCGCATAGCGCTGCCAGAATGCGCCATGGCGGTTGACGACCACCTCGTCGCATTTTTCCCAGCCCGCCATTTCCAGTTCCTGGTCTTTGACGCCGGTGATGAACTGCCCCGGCTCGAGCCAGTCAGCCATGACGACGGCCTGCGGCGCGTTGGTTGCGGTGACGATGAAGTCGGCGCCTTCGCATGCTTCACGCGCCGAATTGACCGGCACGATTTCGACGCCGGCTTCGTTGCCCCAGCGGCGCGCAAACGCGGTGCTATGGCCGGGCGTGGGGCTATAGACCTTGATCTTCTCAAGGTCACGTACGGCCGGCTGACACAGCACCTGTGCCTGCGCCTGCCACCCGGTGCCGATCAGGCCCATCACCTTCGCGTCCTTGCGGGCGAGATACTTGGTGCCGATGGCGGCGGTGCCGGCAACGCGAAACTTCTGCAAATAGCCGTCGTGGATCATCGCCAGCAGCTCGCCGGTCTTCGAGCTGTACAGATAAATCATGCCGCAGAACTTGCGGTCGTGCGTGCCGGGCACGCGGATCTGGCGCATTTTGTCGCCGCGCTTGACGTACGTGATAATATCGGAATCGACGCGATCCGATGTAACATCGAGGCTTGCGATTGCCCCGGTCAGCGACGTGAAGGCGTGATGGGTGGGGTTGCCGCCTTCCGGAAATTTCGACCCGTAGTCTTTGCCGTTGCGCGGCGTGAACACGCGATAGTTCGGCGCATTGATGGCGTCGCCGGTCGCGAGCGCGTTATGCGCATGCTCGAGCGCGTCAATGACTTCCGGCACGGTGAGAACCTGCTCGACCGTGAGATTGTCGATCACCAGCATTCGTGCGCGGCCTTCCAATTAATCAGACGTCTGACGATTAAGCGTAGGAAATAGGCAGAGGTCTGTCAATCTGGCGCTGCCGCACGAAAGTCCTTACAAGGCCGGCATGACAAAGGACAAGAAGCTCGCCAATCCGCTTCGCGGTCTGGAAGATCGCCCGGGGTTTCTCATCCGGCGCGCGCACCAGATATCGCAGTCCGTTTTCATCGAGGAATGCGCAAAGCTCGATATCACGGCAACACAGTTCGGCGTGCTGTGGGTGCTGGCACGAGCCGGCGAACTCGATCAGATAAGCATCGCGCGCCTGCTTGGCTTCGACCGTTCGACGACGGGACTCGTCGTCAAGTTGCTGGAAGACCGCAATTTGATCGTCCGCTCGCCGGACAAAAATGACCGCCGCCGCCACGTATTGCGCCTGACCAAGGCGGGCGAAGATTTGCGGCGCCGGGCGGAGCCGCTGGTTGATAGAGTACGCATGCGGCTCGACGCCGTGTTCACGCCCTCGGAAGCGAAGACGTTTTCCGGGCTGCTCGACAAATTCACGCGTTCGTTCGACGAAACGGCCCGCGTGCCGCGGCGCCGGCCGTCTTCGTAATCGTGCAGCCTGACGCAATTTCCGTCCGGTGCCGGATGGCCCATGCAGGCCGGCGCTACGCGCAACCCTTTCTGAACTCAAGCTTATTCCTGCACCACCCGCTGCGAATTTGGCGCGCCGCGCAACGGCGTCAAGCATTGATCTTTTGCTTAGGCCATTGATACCCTTGACGCCAACAGCCCTTTTTATGAGCGATAAACGGGCTCAATAAACAATCCATGGGAGGGATCCAATGAGCAAGGAAAGTCGTAAGGGCTTGAACCGACGCAGCTTGTTGAAGAGCGCAGCGGCCGTCAGCGCGTTTCCGCTCGTAAACATTTCCCGCAGCTTCGCCGAGGAAACGATCGGCAACTATCCGGCCGGCGTTAAGGGCGACAGCGTCTTCGTCGGCGTCATCGTGCCGCTTACGGGAGCCTATTCAGCCGAGGGCGCCGACCACCTCAAGGGCTTTCAGCTCGCCTTCGAGCATCTCAATAACGGCGGCGGCCTCGTCGGCAAGATTCCGACGCTTTCCGGCAAGGGCGTACTCGGCAAGAAGATTGTCTACAAGTGGGCCGACAATCAGACCAAGCCAGGTCCGGCTGTACAGGCCGCGACCGCTTTCATCACCAACGACAAAGCAATGATGATTTCGGGCTGCTCGAGCAGCGCTACTGCGATTGCGCTGGAAAAAGTCGCGCAGCGCTACCGCGTGATCAACATGGTCGGCGGCAGCGGCGCCAACGAGACGACCGGCAAGGACTGCCAGCGTTACGCGTTTCGCTCGCAGCCAAGCGCATACATGGCGGCGAAAGCCCTCGCACCGGCAATCGGCAAGGAGCTCGGCAAGAACCGCAAGGCCGTCTATCTCGTTCCCGATTATGCCTACGGCCACTCGGTGTTCGATTCGACCTCGAAATTCACCGAGCAGCAACTCGGCTGGAAAACGGTCGGTCAACAATTGTGCCCGGTCGGCACCGCCGACTACAGCTCGTTCCTTTTGAATATCGCCAACAGCGGCGCCGACGTTTTCGTCAACGTGGCTTTCGGTGCCGACTCGGTCGCCTCCACCAAGCAGGCCAAGCAGTTCGGCGTGCTCGACAAGATGAAAATGATCGTGCCGAACCTTTCCGCCTTTCAGGGAAAGGAAGTCGGCGCGGAGATCATGCAGGGGGTTTACGGCACGCTCGACTTCTGGTGGACGCTTGCCGAAACGATTCCCGAGGCAAAGATTTTCGTCGATGCCTTCGAAGCCAAATACAAATACAAGCCGCGCTGGCTCGCGCACATCGCCTACACGCAGATGCTGGTCTGGGCCGACGCGGTCGAACGCGCCAAGACCTTCAATCCGGTCTCGGTCATCAAGGCGCTTGAGTCCGAGCACAAGCTCAAGATGCCGCTCGGTGAAGTCTATTATCGAGCCTGCGATCATCAGCAGGTCCGCGCCGTCCCGGTCGTCGTGGGCAAGAAGCCGAGCGAATTGCGTAATCCGGAAGACATCTACAAGGTTGTCGGCCTGACGCCCGGACCCGATGTCGTGCCGCCTTGCGATTCAACTGGCTGCAAGCTGCCGTCGTACTAAGTTTCCATCGCGGCGAGAGCGGAGCGTGGCACGATGAACTGGGCCTTGCTGTGGGCGCAGCTATTCAATGGGCTCACGCTCGGCGCCTTGCTGGTGCTCGTCGCAATGGGCTTGACGATCATTTTCGGGGCGCTGGGCGTGATCAATTTCGCGCACGGCGCCTTTTACATGGTTGGTGCCTACGCCGGTTACGTCGCGTTCGAGGCAACGCATTCGTTCGTGCTTGCCGTTGTGGCGGGCACGCTTGTGCTGCTGCTGCTCGGGCTCGTCGTCGAGCGGGGCCTCGTGCGCTACTATTATCGCCGGCCGCATGAGGACCAGATCCTCATGACCTTCGGCCTTGGCATTATCCTCGTTGAGGCTATTCGCGCCTATTTCGGCGGTATTTCCAAGCGTCTGCCGGTGCCGAACTGGGGCGGCGGCGCGGTTAATCTCGGCTTCCTCTACTATCCGACCTATCGCATCGAGGTGCTCGGTATCGTCGCCGCCGCGCTGATCGTGCTTTACATCGTGCTCTACCGCACGCGGCTCGGCCTCATCGTGCGGGCGGGCATCGAGGATCAGTTGATGGTCAACATCCTCGGCATCAACGTACGGCGCACGTTTTTAATCGTGTTTGGACTTGGGAGTATGGCTGCCGGATTTGCGGGGGTCATCAATGCGCCGATCGTGACGGTCGTGCCGGATATGGGCACGCTGGTGCTCGTTCAATCGTTCGTCGTGGTCGTCATTGGGGGCGTCGGATCGTTCTGGGGCGCGCTGGTCGGCGGACTTATTGCCGGTGAAATCATCAGTCTCACCGCGATGGTTCAGCCGGCTTATTCCGAGGTCATGCTGTTTGCCGCGATGGCCATCGTCCTGATCCTCAGGCCACAAGGCCTGTTCGGCGTGCAGGGACGCCAATGATCGTTGAGAAGCTCGCGACGCGCGGTCCGCTGGGTCGATGGCTTCCGGAAGCGGCCGCAGTCGTCGCGCTTATTGTTTTTCCGTCGGTCTTTGCGCTGATCGGCGGCACTGCCGATATGGCCGACCGCATTCTGATCTGGGGCATTTTCGGCCTGGGCTTCGACATCCTGTTCGGCTTCACCGGGCTCCTGTCCTTCGGGCAGGCGGCGTTCTTTGGATCGGGCGGCTTTATGACCGCCTATCTCCTGATCGCCGGCATCACAGAAAACGCGATCGTCGCACTTGTTATCGGCACCGTATTCGCCGCCATCCTGGGCGTCATCATCGGCGCGCTGTCGCTGCGCCGTTCAGGCATTTATTTCGCGATGCTCACGCTCGCCTTCGGGGAAATGTTCTACTTCCTCGACATTTCGCCGCTCAAAGAATACACCGGCGGCGAAAACGGACTTTCCGGCGTGCCGGCCACCCATGTCGGCATCGGCAACTGGTTTGTCGAACTGCACACGCCGGAAGGAATGTACTGGGTCATCGCGATCCTCTTCCTGATCGGCTTCTGGCTCGCGCGACGCATCGTCAATTCCTCGTTCGGGGCGGTATTGCTGTCGATCCGCGAGAACGACCAACGCGCGCGCACGCTTGGCCACGACGTCCAGAAATACAAGCTCGCCGCCTTCGTCATTGCTGCGGCCTACGCAGGCGTCGCCGGCGGCCTGTTCGGTCTCTTTCAGGGCTACATGCCGCCGGATGGCTTTTATCTCGAGACGTCAGGCCAACTCGTCGTGCAAACGATCATGGGGGGTGCCGGCACTTTGGTCGGCCCCACCGTCGGTGCATTGGTCTGGATTTATTTGCGCACAGCTTTGCAGCAGCTTCCGATTATCGGCCCGATCTGGAAGATGGTGCTCGGCATCATCTTCGTGCTGATCGTGACGCTGTTCCGCCGCGGTATCTGCGGTGGCATCGCGCTGCTGTGGGATCGCATCGTCGGCAAGGAAATACAGCAAACGTCGATGCCGGCCGTCGCCGCCGCCGTTGCGGAAAATACGCCGCGCCCGCGCGCGCCGCTGACCGGCAAGGTCATCCTCGAGGCGCGTGATCTCACCAAGCGCTACGGCGGCCTCACCGCGGTCGACAAGGTCTCGTTTGAAGTTGTTGAAGGTGAGATCCGGGCGTTAATCGGTCCGAACGGCGCCGGCAAGACCACATTTTTCAACATGCTGGCCGGCGCCATTCCGCCGACCAGCGGCGAAATGTTCTTCCGCAACGAGCGCATCACGCGGGCAGGCAGCACGGCCATCTGTCAGCGCGGGCTCGTCAAGAGCTTCCAGATCAATCAACTCTTTCCGAGCCTCACTGTCTGGGACAACGTACGCATTCCGGCAATCGCCCGCACCTACGGCAAATTTCATCCTTCGATGCTGCGCGATGTCGGTAACTCCGAGGAGCTAAACGCGCTTATCGCGCAGTCGCTGGCCGCAGTTCACCTTTCCGACCGCGCCCATGCGCCTGCGCGCGAACTGGCCTATGGCGAGAAGCGGCGGCTGGAGATCGGCCTTGCGCTGGCCACAAGGCCCAGCACGCTTTTGCTCGACGAGCCGACGGCCGGCATGAGTCCTTCCGAGCGGCAGGACACCATCCGTCTGCTCAAAAGCATCGCTGCCGGTGTTACGATTGTGATCGTCGAGCACGACATGGACGTCGTCTTCGGCCTCGCCGATCGCATCACAGTTCTGTTCAACGGACGAAAAATCGCCGAAGGTCCACCCGACGCGATCAAGGCTAATGCGGAAGTGCGCGCCGCCTATCTCGGCAATCCGGTGCAGAAATGAGCCTGCTCGAGGTCGACAAGATCAACACCTATTATGGCGAGGCGCACGCGCTGTTCGACGTGTCGCTTCATGTTGAGCAGCACGAAGTGGTGGCGCTGCTTGGCCGCAATGGCGCCGGCAAGAGCACGACGCTCAATACGGTCATGGGCGTACTGGCGCCGAAGTCCGGCGCTATCCGCTTTTCTGGCGAAGAGGTGGCGTCGTTGCCGCCCTATGAGATCGCGCAGCGCGGTCTTCAGCTCGTGCCCGAGGAACGCCGTATCATCGGCGGTTTGACGGTCGAGGAAAACATTGTGCTCGCGACCTTAACGGCGGAAAAGCCGTGGCCGCTCGATCGCGCCTATGAGATGTTTCCGCGCCTCGCCGAGCGCAAGCGCAATCGCGGGCGCGAGCTTTCCGGCGGCGAGCAGCAGATGCTCGCGATCGCGCGGGCTCTCGTGCGCGAGCCGAAGATGATCCTGCTCGACGAGCCGTTCGAGGGCTTGGCGCCCATCATCGTGCAGGATTTGATCGGCGTTTGCCGAAGAATCGCGGAAGCCGGGCAGACGATTATCATCGTCGAGCAGAACGTCGAGGCCGCTCTCGGTCTCGCGCACCGCTGTTACGTGCTCAACAATGGTCACGTCGTCTTCGAGGGAACGCCGGAAGGCTTGCGCAAAGACGCGGACTTCATGCACCGGCACCTCGGCGTGGAGGCTTGATGCCACTCGTCCCTCCCGCGCGGCTCGCGAGAGGGACGTAAAATCTATTCCGCCGCTTCGTCCAGCATCGCGCTTTGTCCCAGCAAGAAGGCGCGATCCTGTTCGAAGATATGCGTGAGGAATTTCGTGACGGCCTTGATACGCGGCAAATGCGTCTGCTCGGTTCGCACCGAAAGCCACACGTCGCGCTGAACCGAGGCGTCCGGAAACAGCCGCTGCAGCCCGGCAACTCCGGCTGCCACGAAAGTTGGCAGCATCACGATGCCGAGGCCGCCGATTGCAGCGTTGCACTGCGCGAGAATGCTGTTGCTGTGGAACACCATATGCGGATTCTGCACCAGATCGTCGAGCCAGCGCACGGCGTCGATCGCCAACAGCTCTTCGATATAGCCGACAAAATCGTGCTCGGAGAGATCGGCCAATGTGTGCGGCATTCCCCTCCGGCGCAAGTAAGACGGCGAGCAGTACAAATGCATTGCCACGGACGCCGTTCGTTTGCTGGTAAGGCCGGACGTGCGCGGATTAAAGAAGCTCAGGAAAACGTCGGCTTCCTTGCGCGACAGATCGACGGTTTGCGGGATACTGACGAGTTCGAGCCGCACGCTGGCATCGAATTGCGCCAGCATCGAAAGCCGGCGCGCGACGTATTGGCTGGCGAGGCCCTCCATGGTGGCGACGCGCACAAGCTGGCTGCCGCCCGCGCTGCCGCGTACGATCGCGTCCTCGAGCGCGTTGGCGTGAACGTCCATGTTCTCAATGTGCTTGAGAAGGCTGTGAGCATCGGTGCGCACCGTCACGCCCCTGCGCGTCCGATTGAGCAACTTGACCGAGAGCAGCGACTCCAGTTTGCCGACGCGGCGGCACACGGTCGAATGATCGAGATGCAATCGCTTCGCCGCAGCATGCACGCTGCCTTGGCGGGCGACCTCGAGAAACACCCGCAGGTCGTCCCATTTGACGGGCGCCCGGCTCACCAACTCCTCCTTAGATGCCGCACTGAAGACGCATCTTAGTCCAACGCACACTACGATTTTTTGCGGCAATCGGACACAGGATGGTGCAAAAAAACTCTCCGGCGGGCGCGGCGGGGCACAGAAATCCTTGATATCAATCAAGCCTGTAGCGGCTAGGCCGGGTTTTGATGCGAATTATCAGGACGCAGGTGGTGATCGTAGGAGGTGGAGCGGCAGGCTGTTATGCCGCCCTCAATCTTCACCGCAAGGGCGTCAGGGCCGTCATCGTCTGCAAGGGCCTCGTCGGCAAAAGCGGCGCATCCCTCTTTGCCGGCAATCTCGTCCTCTCGGGCCGTCTGCTCGGCAACACCGAAGAACAGGCGCGCAACACGGCGGAATTCCTCATCAAGTATCACAATCAATTTCTGATCGATCAGGAATGGGCGAAGCGCTGCGGCGCGTGGATTGCGAGCGTTTACTACCCCGAGCTGGAAGAGGCAGGCCTTTATTTCCGGCGCGACGACGACGGCAATATGGTCGTCAGTCCCGGCAAAATCCGCAGCATCGCCGCCAATGTGCAAGGCAATTCCGGCGTTCCGTTCATGGATATGCGGCGCAAGCAGATCGTCAAGGCCGGTATCGAGACGATTGAGGAAACGGTTGTGACCGCATTGCTGCGCAATGCGGACGGCTCCGTTGCCGGCGTGTTCGGCCTGCAGGTACTGACGGGCGAATACGTCGTGGTCCTGGCACAGGCAACGATTCTGGCGACCGGTTATTCCGACCGCCTGCACGCGCGCTCGACCGGTACGCGCGAAATGTCGGCCGATGGCATCGCGATGGCGTGGCGGGCGGGCGCGAGCATGGTCAATCTCGAGATGCAGTGGTGGCACACGAACGATGTCGCCTACCCGCCGACCTGGCAGCGCATGCAGATCTATCCGAACCCGATGCTCGGTTCGGAGAAATCGGCGCGCATGGTCAACTCGGATGGCGAGGAATTTTTCGATCAGCAAAAGGACGATCCGCTCGCCTTCGGGCCTTACACGGTGCAGCTCAAGGCATTGGCGAAGCAGGTGCATGCCGGCAAGGCGCGTTACACCGGCGGTTACTATGCGGGGTTTGACCATTGCGCGCCGGGCGAGGTGGAGGCCTATACAACCTATGCCAAGGTCTATCGGCAGCTTGGCATGGATTTTCCGAAATCGCTGATCGAAACGGCGGTGACGGCGCACTACCGGCAGGGCGGCATCGATGTCGATACGTCGACGATGTCGTCGTCGGTACCCGGGCTTTATGTCGCCGGCGGGGTCGGCGGCCACTGCAACGGCCTGATCGCGCTCGTTACCTACGACGGCAAGGTGGTTGCGGATGGCGTCGCCGAAAGTCTGTCGGATCTGCGGGAGCCGGATTTGCCGGATGAGCAGGTATCGCAGGAGCGCGAGCGGCTTGAGGGCTTGTTGGTTGGCGACGGGGCAGGTTGTGCGCCGGGCGAAGTGAAGGAATCCGTACGCACTCTGATGTGGGAAAAGGCTGGCGTCGAGAAAGACGCGCACAGCCTCAACGAAGCACTGGAAGAATTTTCACATATCCGCCGCGAACTTGTTCCGCGTTTGCGCGCCAAGACGCCGGTCCGCGCCGCAAACTACGATTGGCTGGATGCCATCGATTGCCTGAACATGATCGACGCCGCAGAACTTGTGGTGCTCTCGTCATTGCAACGGGAGGAAAGCCGCGG
>DASUKT010000109.1:0-3290 GCA_036278575.1 Pseudolabrys sp.
CAGGAACGACGCGATCGTGAAGCCGGCGACGCAGACGACGAACAGCTTCTTGCGCCCGAAACGGTCGGCAAGCCAGCCGATCGGGGCCGTCATGATGGCCGAGGCGACGATGTAGGACGTCAACACCCAGTTGATCTGGTCGAGCGAGGCCGAGAGCGAGCCTTGCATATAGGGCAAAGCGACGTTGGCGATCGTCGTGTCCAACGCCTGCATGATGGTGGCGGTCATCGCGCAGACCGTCACCATCATCCGCCGCGTCCGCGGCGTAATTGCCGCTGTGCGGGCCGGGCTCATTTTTGCTCTTTCGCCGCCGATGCCGTGCTGAACGGCCACCGCCTATGATGCGTGTCGATGCTCACCTCTACACTCATCCCCGAGCGCAAGAGATGCGTATCCTCGTCCTTGTCGAATGCGATGCGCACGGGGACGCGCTGCACGACCTTGACCCAGTTTCCGGTCGCGTTCTGTGGCGGCAGGATCGAGAATTGCGCGCCGGTGCCGGGACTCACCGAGACCACGGTGCCGGTAAAGGTGTGGTTCGGGAAACTGTCGACATCGAGCGTGGCCTTCTGGCCCACGCGCAAATATGTGATGTCGGTTTCCTTCGGGTTGGCATCGACCCACGGCGCCTGATCGTCGATGACGCTGAACACGGGCGTTCCAGCGGCAATGAAGCGGCCGAGCTGAATGTTGTCGACTTGCGTCGCGATGCCGGAGATCGGCGCGCGGATCGTCGTATGACTGAGATTACGCTGCGCGTCATCCACAGCGGCCTTGGCCTGCGCATATTCCGGGAATTGGGCCAAGGGCAGCGCGGCATTTCCTAAAAGTTGATTGAGCGTAGACTCGCGCTGTTGTTTCGTGAACTCCGCCTGTAATTTTGCCGTCACCAGCGCCGAGGCAGCGGTGTCGACATCGGCCTGCGAGCCGGCTTGCGACTTGACGAGCTGCATCTTGCGATCGAGATCGCGCTGCTTGAGATCGACGTTTTTCTGCGCGAGCTCCGTGAGCGTAGTCAGCGAATTCAGCGTGGTCTTGAGCTTGTCGTAGGCGGAACGCGCAGTGTCGAGCTTGGCCTCCGCCTGTTGCAAAGCGAGCCGATAAGGCTGCGGATCGAGCTTGAAGAGTTCGTCGCCGGGATTGACATGCTGGCCTTCATGCACAGCGACGTGAATCACTTTGCCGGAAATGTCGGGCGTGATCAGAACTTTTTGGGCGCCGACATAGGCGTTGTCGGTCGAAATATAACGCCCGCCGGAAAGATAGAAGACCGTACCCGCCACCAACGCGATCAACGGAAGCACAACCAGCAGGACCATGCGCAGCCGCTTGCGGCCGGACGGCGCGCGCACCTCCGGCTTTTCGGCCGGCGCCGATTGCGATGGCGGCGCCGTTTTCTTGGCTTCCGGCATCGGAACGATTTTGCGGGGCTGTTCATTCATGACGCTTAACCGTTGGCGGCTTCTTGTTGAGGCGGGTTGTTGTTGATGGCACGGCGCAGGTTTTCCCGAATCGTGCCGAACTCATTGAGCATTTTTTGGATCGACTGCGGTGTGAGCCCTTCGAGGACGGTGTCCATCATCTCCGCACCCAGGGCATCGAGCCGATTGAGCAGTGGCCGCGCAGCCGGCGTCAGATAGAGGCGGTTGGCGCGACGATCGTTCGGGTCCGGCCGCCGCTCGATCAGGCCGCTGGCATTGAGCCGGTCGAGCAGCCGCGTCAGCGTGATCGGCTGCAGATCGAGGATTTCGGCAAGCTCGGACTGCTTTAGTCCCTCGGAACGATCCAGCCGCACCAGCACGGCCCACTGGGCGCGGGTCATTCCGAACTGGCGTGCGCGCTGGTCGGCGTAGGTGCGGAGCATCCGCGCTACGTCCATGATTGCAAAAGCAAATTCGCGATTAGGCGGCAAATGGCCCATGATCGACACTTCCAAAGGTTCCTTATAATAAGCTTGCTTATAATAAGGAAGGTAAAGAAATGGCGCCACCTGCCGGGCCGCAGGTCAGCCTTGCGTGACCTGCATTGGCTGGTGCGGCAAAGTCAGGCCGGACGCGGAGGGGAACGAAATGGAAATTGGATTTATCGGGGTCGGCAACATGGGCGGGCCCATGGCGCGGCGGCTCATTGAGGCAGGGCACAGCCTTGTCGTTTACGACACCCGCAACGATGCGGTCGCGCCATTGGTCGCGCTGGGCGCAAAGCTCGCCGCTTCGCCGCAGGATGTGGCGGATCGTGTCGAGACGGTCATGGCAAGTCTGCCCGAGCCGCACGTCGTCAAGAAAGTGGCGACCGGCGAGGGCGGCGTCATCAACGGCAAACGCGTACAGCGCTTTGTCGATCTCTCGACGACGGGCTCGCGCATGGCCGCCGAGGTTGCGGCGGCGCTCGCGAAGAAAAACATCGCGCAAATCGATTCGCCGGTAAGCGGCGGCGTTGCCGGCGCGAATAAGGGTACGCTTGCGGTGATGGTATCCGGCCCGCAACAGGACATCGACCTCGTCAAGGATGCGCTTGCCGTGTTCGGCACGGTCTTTGTGATCGGTAACAAGCCCGGTATGGCGCAGACCATGAAGCTTGCAAATAACTTCCTGTCGGCGACCGCGATGGCGGCTACGTCCGAAGCCATCGTCATGGGCGTGAAGGCGGGTCTTGATCCGGCGATCATGTGCGACGTGATCAACGCAGGCTCGGGGCGCAACACAGCGAGCACGGACAAATTTCCGAAAGCGATTTTGCCGCGCACGTTCAATCTCGGGTTTGCCACCGCCTTGATGCTGAAAGATGTACGGCTTTGTTTTGAGGAGGCCACAGCGCTTGGCGTCCCGAACAACGTGATGGCGACGGTGCTCAAGGCGTGGGAGCTCGCCAGCTCCGAGATCGGCGCCGACAAGGATTTCACCACCGTGGTCCAGCCGATCGAACGGCGTGCCGGCGTCACAGTTGGGACGGAGAGAAAATCATGAGCGACGACATCCACGAGATTTATGCCGTCTGTTACGCCAGCCACGCGCGCCGCTCTTCGGAGAATTACATCTTCGGCGATCCGCACGACGTCCTGACGTCGATTTCCTATTACGTGTGGGCGATCACTGGCCCGCACTGTACGTTTGTGGTCGACACCGGTTTCGATGAAGCCGCCGCGAAAGAGCGCAATCGCAAGATCATCCATCCGGTCGGCGAGGGGTTGAAAGCGCTCGGCATCGAACCGGACAAGGTCGGCAACGTCATCGTCACGCATATGCATTGGGATCATTCCGGCAATTACGATCTTTTTCCGAATGCCCGTT
>DASUKT010000110.1:0-2507 GCA_036278575.1 Pseudolabrys sp.
CCGGCATAGGTCGCAATGCATTGATCGCTGGTGCCGAGAATGGCGTGCTGCCGGTTATAGCCGTCCATCGCCGCGCAACCGGAGCCCGGCTCTCGCTTGTTGCATGCACTATACGAGGTGTCGCGAAAATAGGTACAGCGCGTGCGCTGGAGCACGTTGCCGCCGAGAGAAGCCATGTTGCGAAGCTGCGCGCTGGCGGCGAGCTGCAGCGATTGCGCAATGACGGGGTAATTTTCGCGAATATCCGGATGATCGGCCGCGGCCGCCATCCGCACCATGGCCCCGAGGCGCAAGCCTTTGGGTCCGAATTCGATGCCGCCGGCTGGCGAGCGGTCGAGCGCGTTGATGTCGGTCACGGCCTGCGGCCGCATCACGTCGAGTTTCATCAGATCGATGAGCGTGGTGCCGCCGGCAAGATATTGGCCCGGCGCGTGCACGCTTGCGACATCTTTGGGTCTCTGACCGGCCGCGATCTGCGCCTGCACGGCACTGCGGATCGTGTCTGCACGCTCATAGATGAAGGGCCGCATCTCAGGCTCCTTTCATCTGCGTCTTCGCCTGCTCGACGGCGTCGACGATGTTCGGATAGGCCGCGCAGCGGCAGAGGTTGCCGCTCATGTATTCGCGGATCTGCGGTGCGTCTTGCGCATGGCCTTCGTTCACGCATCCCACGGCGGACACGATCTGCCCCGGCGTGCAGTAGCCGCATTGAAAAGCGTCATGGTCGATAAAGGCCTGCTGCATCGGATGCAGCGTTCCGTCGGCGGCGGCGAGGCCTTCGATGGTCGTGATCTCGCGGCCCTCGGCCATTGCGGCAAAGGTGAGGCACGACAGCTCACGCTTGCCGTCGATCAGCACCGTGCACGCGCCGCATTGACCGTGATCGCAGCCCTTCTTGCTGCCGGTAAGGCCCATATGCTCGCGCAATGCATCGAGCAGCGTGGTGCGAACGTCCAGAGCGAGTTGATGCCGCTGTCCGTTCACGCGCAATTCGATCTTGTAAGGGCCGCGCGGATCGGCGGCAGCAGGAGTGGGCGCCGACTCGGCGTGGGAACGTTCCAGAAGTGTCAAGCTCATGCCGGAGACCATCGTGGTTGTGAGGAAGTTCCGCCGGCTCCATCCCGATCGTGTTTCGGTCTTGGGAGGGGTCATGGGATGCTCGTCCAAATTTTTGAGATGCGACGCGGAAGGCGCGGCTATCCACGCACGTTCTGATGAACGTTGCACCGATTGGGCTTGTTCCTTTTCATTGGAAGAATTATCGGCAGCGCGCTTGCGCGCGCCGGTCAAGATCGCAACAGCATTTCAATGGAACTTACAGGTGGGTTCAGCGCGTGAGATAATCGCCGCCGGTCAAAAGGAACATCAGAATAAACCAGAACAACCCGGCAACTGCCGCGAGCCGCAGCAGCGAGCTCGAGCGATTCAGCTTCATGAAAAACAGCGCGACGAGCGTCGCCTTGATGCAGGCGATGGCCAGATTGATCGCAATATTGAAGGTGCCGAGCGGAACGAAAGCCGAGCCGACCGTCAGCGCCAGCAGGACCATCAGCGCGGCCCAGATCGCGACCGGCAGCTTCCACAGCTGCAAAATTTCCTGCCGTCTCGATTGCGCGCTTTCCATGCTCATGAGCGGCCCATCAGGTAAAGCAGCGGCAGCAGGAAAATCCAGATGATGTCGACAAAGTGCCAATAGAGCGCCATCGCTTCCACCGCCGCGGTTGCGAGCGGAATCCGCCGGCGGGCAATCAGCAGCGTCACGGTCGTAACGATGCCGATGCCGACGGTGACGTGAATGGCGTGAATCCCCGTCATCACCCAATAGAACGCCCAGAAAATCTGCGTTTCCGGCGGCTTCAGCTTGAAGTCCGGGCCGGGCACGAGACGATTGTCGATGTCGTCGTGATATTCGAGGCCCTTGCACAGCAGGAACGCGCAGCCGAGTGTAATCGTCACCGCAAGGCACAGCAGCGTCATTTTGCGGAAGCCGCGCGTTGCGCTGCGCGACGCGACCGCCATCGTCAGGCTGCTGGTCATCAGAATGGCGGTATTCACCGTTCCGAAAACCACTTCGGTCTCGCGCGCGGCGATTTTGAACGCGTCGGGATAAATGTTGCGGTAAAGCGTGTAGCCGAGGAACAGGCCGCTGAAGAAAAGGATTTCGGTGGCGATGAAGAGCCAGAGGCCGAAGGTTGCGCCCTCGCGTTGCCGTTCGACGCTCGGCCATGGCTCGTGCAAAAGGCTGTGCGCGTCGCTCATGCGGTGTGCGCCTGCGGTTCGGCGTCCTCGCCATAACTGTATGGACCGCCGGTGACGACCGGCATCTTCTCGAAATTTTCCTTTGGCGGCGGCGACGCCGTCTCCCACTCAAGCCCGGCCGCATGCCAGGGATTGCGGTCGGAGCGATTGCCGTAGAACAGCGACCAGCCGAGATAGAGCAGCGGCAAGATGTAGGCGACCGCGAGCAGCACCGTCCCGGCGGTCGAGATCACGTGATAGACCTGAAA
>DASUKT010000111.1:0-6005 GCA_036278575.1 Pseudolabrys sp.
TCGATTACTTGCGCGCTCGTCTGGCCGGCGAACCACTCCCGTTACGCCTTGTTTTCTGGGACGGCGATCGTTTCGACTTTGCGCAGGCGCCGTCCGTAACGATTACGCTGCATTCACCGGCGCCGATGCGAAGCCTGTTGCACGGAAATTTCGCACGGCTCGGCGATGCCTACGTTTCGGGCGAGCTGACGGTCGAGGGTGCGATCGAGGATGTGCTGAGAATAGGCGTGACGCTCGCCGAACGGGCCGGCAAGTCGCCGGCGTTAAAGCAGTTTGCCCGTCTTGCCCGCCTCGTGCCGCACCGCCATTCCCGGCAAAAGGACGCCGCCGACGTCGGCTATCACTATGACGTTTCCAACGACTTCTACAGGCTCTGGCTCGACGAAAACATGGTCTATTCATGCGCCTACTTCCGGAACGGCGCGGAAGACATTCATGCAGCGCAGCGCCAGAAGCTCGATCACATTTGCCGCAAGCTGTTTTTGAAACCCAGCGAACGCCTGCTCGACATCGGATGCGGCTGGGGTGGCCTCTTGCATTGGGCGGCGCAGCATTACGGCATAACGGGCGTCGGCATCACGCTCAGCCGGCAGCAATACGAATATGCGCGCCATTGGATTGCGGCCGACGGCCTTGCGGACAAAATCGACATCCGCTTGCAGGACTACCGAGAGCTGAAAAGCGAGGCGCCGTTCGACAAGATCGCTTCGGTCGGCATGTACGAACACGTCGGCGCGGAAAATTACCCGGTCTATTTCAACATCATCGCCGGTCTTTTGCGGCCGGGCGGTGCGCTACTCAACCACGGCATTGTGGCGACCGATCCGCAAGGCCGGGCGCAGGGACCGCCCGGCGGCGAATTCATTGATCGTTACGTGTTTCCAGGCGGATCGGTGCCGCATCTCTCCCGCGTTGCTTTTGAAGTGGCGAAAGCCGGGCTGGAATTGGCGGATATCGAAGACCTGCGCCCGCATTATGCGCGGACGCTGATGCATTGGGTACGGCGGCTGGAGGCTCGCCGGGATGAGGCGGTCCAGACCGCCGGTCCCGAGCGCTACCGGATATGGCGCGTTTATCTCGCCGGCATGGCCTACGCGTTTGACCGAGGCTGGCTGTCCATTGCGCAGACGCTGGCCTTCAAACCCGATCCCGGCGCCGCGGCTCTGCGGCCGTGGACGCGCGACTATCAGTATGGCGCGGCTGTCGAGCCGTCTTTGGCCAGCCCTTTGGATTGGAAAGCGCGCGGCCCGACATAGCGTAAGCCGCAAAGTGCAACTTTTCCGCCCAGCCCTCGTTCTAGTCACAGAAGCGCAGGGACGAAAAATGGGAGCACGCAGATCCACTTTCCCGATTTCGGAAACGCAAGCGACCGATTTCGGCCATACGTGGATTCGCGCGCTGGTCACTGCCGTCGACGACCGGCTGCGGCTTCACTACGGGGTAAAGGAATTTTCCCGTTCGCCGGATTGCATTTTCCGCATCCAGGTGGTGACGGCAAAAACCGACATCACCTTGACCGACGGCACGCGCGTTCGTGCGAACGATCGCATCATCGATCTGCATTGGTGGAATGAGCAAATTCCCTTGATGCCGCGCAGCGGGCCAACCTTGGCATGGGCCCGCCAAATGCATCGCGCGCTCGATACGTCGTTGCGTGAGCTCGCAACGCTTTTGAAGCAACGAAGGGACCTGGATGACGTCGCCGTCATTCGCGCGAACATAAAGATCGGCGGCGCCGGGCAACGCGATCAGCTGGCGCGAATTTCCGCCCGCTACGGATTTGAGCGGATTCCGCAGCGCCCCATGCCAAGGTCGCTCGGCAAATTTCTCCATCGCTTTGGCGAGAACATCCTCATGTCGATGATGGTGCTTGCCCGCAACGCCGCAGCCTTTCGTTTCGGCGGCGTTTGGCGCGATTGCACCGTTGCTTACCTGTCACGACGTTCGTTGCTGCAACGTTACAAGCTGGGAAACTCTTCACGGGGCTGACTGAAGAATTGTGACTGAATTCTGTTGGAGCACGGTAACGTGTCGGTCGAATATCCCCTGCTGCGTCTTTTTTCCGATTTGTGCCTGGATGGCGCCGCTCTCGGCTGCGCGTATTTGATGGTCGCGTGGGTTGCCGTGCTGCGCTTCCCGCGGGACCGGCGAGCAATCCCGCCGGCGTTTCCGCCGGTGACGATTATGAAGCCGCTGCACGGCAGCGAGCCGAATCTGCCGCGCCGCCTCGCGTCGTTTTGCCGGCAGGATTACGCCGCTGCCGTGCAGGTCGTTTGCGGCGTCAACGACGGCGCCGATTGCGCGGTTCAGGCGGTCGACCTGGTCCGCAGGCACAACCCCGCAACGCAAATCAGCCTGATCGCCGATTCGTCCGAGTGCGGCAGCAATCGCAAGATTTCCAATCTGGCCAACATGCTGCCCGCTGCAAAATACGATGTGCTTGTAATCAGCGATAGCGATATCGAAGTCGGCTCGTCCTATTTGGCCAACGTCGTGTCTGAACTGCAGGCGCCGGACGTCGATGGCGTGACGTGTCTTTATCATGGCGTTGCCGGTCCCGGCCGTTGGTCGCGCTATGCGGCACTCGCGGTCAACTCGCATTTCCTGCCGAACGTTGTCGTGGCGCTGACCTTCCACCTGGCGAAGCCCTGCTTCGGTTCGACCATCGCCATGCGCCGTAACACGCTGGCGCGGCTTGGCGGTTTCCGGGCGTTTTCCGGCTGTCTCGCCGACGATTACGCCATCGGTGAAGCCTTGCGGTCGGATGGCTCGGTCGTCGCGGTACCGTCTTTTTCGGTCGGGCATGTTTGTTTCCACGACCGGCTGAAGTCGTTGCTTGCGCATGAATTACGCACGGCGCGCACGATCAGGAGTATCGATCCGCTCGGCCACGCCGGCAGCGTGCTTACGCATCCGTTGCCGCTGGCATTGATTGCAGCGATGCTTGATTCCGGCCATGCGATGCCGCTCGCGGTATTCGCCTTGTGCTGCCGCATCGCCCTGTGCCGGGCGGTGGAGCAATCCTTTGCGGTGCCGCGGCAGCGCTACTGGCAGATTCCGCTCTGCGATGTGCTGGCCTTTACGGTTTTTCTCGCGAGCTTCTTCGGCGGAACAATAACCTGGCGCGGCCACAGCTACCGCGTCGGCGCGGACGGCAAGCTGTTCGCCGATCAGAATAGTGTCAGCCCATGATGCGGACCTTGTTTCTGCAAGCGCCGTCCTACGACGGCTTCGACGGAGGCGCCGGCTCGCGCTATCAGGCGCGCCGCGAAATCCGCTCGTTCTGGTATCCGACGTGGCTGGCGCAGGCCGCCGCGCTCGTGCCGGACAGCAAGCTCATCGACGCCGTCCCGCACGCGATAAAGTTGCCTGCCGTTCTGCACGAGGCGAAAAATTACGAGCTTGCCATCCTCCACACCTCGACGCCGTCATTCGCTTCCGATGTTCGCGCCGTTGAGGCGCTCAAAGCGGTAAATCCGGCGGTCAAGGTCGGGCTCATCGGCGCAAAGGTCGCGGTCGAACCCACGCAAAGCCTCGAGAGCTCGGACGCCATCGATTTCGTCGCCCGCAACGAATTCGACTTCACGGTGAGGGAAGTCGCGGAGGGGAGGGACTGGAAGGAAATCGAAGGCCTGTCCTATCGCGACCGGAACGGCGGCATCAGACACAATCCGCCGCGCGCCATCCTGGAGGATATGGACAAGCTGCCGTTCGTGACACCCATCTACAAGCGCGACCTGACGATCGAAAAGTATTTCATCGGATATCTGAAACACCCCTACATGTCGCTTTACACCGGCCGCGGCTGCAAATCGCGCTGCACATTTTGCCTGTGGCCGCAGACCGTCGGCGGACACCGCTATCGGACTCGCAGCGTCGATAACGTGCTCGCGGAGATTTCATGGGCCCAGAAGGCCTTTCCGCAGGTCAAGGAATTCTTTTTTGACGACGACACAGTCACCGACGACCGCCCGCGCACCGAAGCCATTGCGCGCGGTCTTGGCAGGCTCGGCGTCACCTGGTCGTGCAACGCCAAGGCGAACGTGCCGCGCGAAACGTTGAAGGTGATGCGCGACAACGGCTTGCGTCTGCTGCTGGTCGGCTATGAATCCGGCAATCAGCAGATCCTGCACAACATCAAGAAGGGAATGCGCATCGATGTCGCGCGCGCGTTTACGAAACATTGCCATGAGCTCGGCATCACCATCCACGGCACGTTCATTCTCGGTCTTCCCGGCGAGACGAAGGAAACGATCGAGGAGACGATCCGTTTCGCGACCGAAATCAATCCACACACGCTGCAGGTGTCGATCGCCGCGCCCTATCCGGGGACGTTTCTGCATCGGCAGGCGCTGGAGAACGGATGGCTCGATGAAGCCAATGCCGAGCTGATCGACGGGCGGGGCGTGCAGATCGCGCCACTCCATTACCCGCATCTTACGCACCGGGAAATTTTCGATTCAGTCGAGGACTTCTACCGGCGGTTCTATTTCCGCGCGCCGAAAATCGCCTCGATCGTTTCCGAGATGATGCTGAGCCCGGACCTGATCGTCCGGCGATTGCGCGAAGGCGTCGAATTTTTCCACTTCCTGCGGGAGCGTCACCAGGCCGCGCATTGAAGAAACTTCCGTGCCGCGGGGCTTACGATGCCGGGGCGCCCGCGCCGAAAGTCAGCCGGACTCGCGGTGCAAGATAGCCCTTGTCGTAGAACCAGCGCACGGCATTCTGCAGCGCTTCGCGGTAGGGGCGCGCACGATAACGTAGTTCGCGTTCCGCTTTCGCAGCCGTGAAGAACATATGATGGCGCGACATGCGCACGCCATTGATCGTGGCGAGCGGCTCGCGTCCGCTGAAAAGCGCGAGCCCTTCCGAAACGCAGGCGACCGGCAACGTCGCGTACCAGGGAATGCGCAGTCGTGGCGGCCGCCGGCCGACCATTTCGGCAATGTCGGCGAGCATCTGCGAAAACAGGACGTTCTCTCCGCCAAGGATATAGCGCTCGCCAATTCGGCCGTATCGAAGCGCGGCCAGATGGCCGCTCGCGACGTCATCGACATGCGCAAGGTTCAATCCTGTTTCGACGAATATGGGAATCCTTCCCGAAGCGGCTTCGACGATGATCCTGCCCGTCGGTGTCGGCCGCAGGTCGCCGGGACCGATCGGCGTCGATGGGTTGACGATCACCGCCGGTAACGCGCGCTCGGCGATCATCGTGCGCACAAGTTCCTCGGCTGCGATCTTGCTGCGCTTGTAGGCGCCGACGCCTTCCTGTTCCGGCAACGAAGCACTTTCATCGGAGACGCTTCCGTGGGCGGGCAAGGCCAATGTCGCGACGCTGCTGGTGTAAACGATGCGCTCGACGCCGGCCGCGAGCGCCGTCTCCATCACGTGACGGGTGCCGTCGAGATTGCTGGCGAAGGTTTCGCTGCGCCCGCGCGACCACAGCCGATAATCGGCGGCGACGTGGAAAACGAATCGGCAGCCGCGGATCGCCGAGCGAAGGCACGCCGCCTCGCGCAAGTCGCCTTCAATGATCTGCGCGCCGGAGCCGTCCAGGTGGTCGCGGCGGCTCGTCGGCCGCACCAGCGCACGAACCGCAAATCCGGCCTGCGTCAGTTGGCGCAGGACAGCCCCGCCTACAAAGCCGCTCGCGCCGGTGAGAAAAACGGTGTCCTGGCCTGTCATGCGGCAGATCGCCTGTCCCGGTTGGACCGGGATTTAGCAGGAACCAATGCGGCCAAGGCACCGTTGAACAATGTAAGAAGCAATTTCCGGAGCTGTGGGGCGCATTAGCATTGACGGGCGGCAACAGCCCGCAAGAATTTTTCTGTTGTGTACCATGAATGGCTTCATTGTGGCCGGCGATTTTTGTTATGGTCGCACATTGGTTCGGGCCGGGGATCGTGCTTTATCCGCAATCTGGGTCTTGCTGACGGCGAAGCAAGGCCGCTCCAATCGTCGGATTTACCCTTGGAAATAGCGGCTGCAACACAACCGGACGAGCG
>DASUKT010000112.1:0-9315 GCA_036278575.1 Pseudolabrys sp.
TCCGTTGGCGGCCGCGACCAGTTCTCCGTGCTGAACGAAAAAATCGTCAGCACGTCGATTCCGAGTTCGCCGGCCGCCCTGACGGTCCGTCGCAGCGCCTCAACGCCACGCCGATGCCCTTCGCCGCGCGGCAGCCCGCGCGCGGCAGCCCAACGGCCGTTACCATCCATGATGATGGCGACATGGCGCGGTATCTCGGCGCTCGGCATGGCCGACATCGGAGCATGAGCCTCGGACATTGGCAGGCACCTCAAACGGTGAGGATTTCCTTTTCCTTTGCGCCAAGCAGCTGGTCGATTTCGTGGATCGACTGGTCCGTGGCCTTTTGCACGTCGGCAGAAAAACGATCGTGATCGTCCTTGCTGATCTTGTGATCCTTTTCGAGCTTTTTGAGTACTTCCATCCCGTCGCGCCGCACATGGCGAACCGCAACGCGCGCGGTCTCGGCGTACTTATGGGCGACCTTGACCAGCTCCTTTCGGCGCTCCTCGTTGAGTTCAGGAATGCGCAGGCGGAGCATCTGTCCTTCGGTTGCCGGCGACAGGCCGAGATTGGAATTGACAATTGCCTTCTCGACCGCATGCACGAGCGAGCGGTCCCACACATTGACGGTGATAAGGCGCGGCTCGGGAATACTCACCGTCGCCACCTGATTAAGCGGCATGTGCGATCCATAGGCATCGACCTGAACCGCGTCGAGCAAATGCGGCGATGCGCGGCCGGTACGCAAGCCGGACATCTCGGTCTTCAGCACGGCGATTGAACCCTGCATCCGCCGTTTGACTTCATTGAGGTCATGCGTCTCGTTTGCCATGGCGATTCCCCGAACACAGCCAGCGGGCGGCGATCGATAGCTACCGCCGAAGCGAACGCGACCTAGGCAACGGTCGTCGCCCGGCCCTTGCCGCGCAGAACAGCTTCGATTCCGCCCGTTTCGCGGATCGAAAATATGATGATAGGCATCCGATTTTCGCGAGCAAGCGCGAAGGCGGTTGAATCCATCACGCGGAGATCCTTTTCGATGGCCTCCTGATGGCCAAGCTTTTCGTAGCGTTTAGCCTTAGGGTCTTTCTTCGGATCGGCCGTATAAACGCCGTCCACGTCGGTTGCCTTGAACACTGCGTGTGCTTCCAGCTCCGCCGCCCGCAAGACCGCCGTTGTATCGGTCGTAAAATACGGATTGCCGGTGCCGGCTGCCAAAAGGACCACGCGCCCCTTTCCCAGATTCTTCAATGCACGCTTACGATTGTAGGTTTCACAGACCGACGGCATCGCAAGCGCGGAAAGCGTGCGCGCCTCTCGGCCAAGCCGCTCGATGGCTGCCTCCAGCACCAGGCAATTCATGACGGTCGCAAGCATCCCCATGGTGTCGCCGACCGGCCGCGGCACGCCACGCGAGGAGACCTCCACGCCGCGGAAGATGTTGCCGCCGCCGACGACCACGCCGAGCTCAGTGCCGAGCTTGGCCGCGCCGACCAGATCGCCTGCGAGACGGTCGACGGTTGGTTGATCAATGCCGAAGCCTTTCGGCCCGGTCAGCGCCTCCCCGGAGAGCTTGATGATGACGCGTCGGTACAGCGGGTCACTCATCTTCGCGATCCCTCTTTCGGATCGCCGAGAGCCGAGATATCAGCTCTGACCGGCGGCTGCCGCAACTTCGGCGGCAAAATCGGATTCCAGTTTCTCGATTCCTTCGCCAAGCGCGTAGCGACCGAATCCCGTAATCTTGATCGGACCGCCGACCGTGCCTTCGGCTTCCTTGAGCGCCTGCGCCACCGATTTTGACGGTTCGTGCACGTAAGGCTGCTCCAGCAGACAGACCTCCTTGTAGAAAGTCTTCAAGCCGGATTCGACGATTTTGTCGATGACGTTGGCGGGCTTTCCCTGCTGCCTGAATTTTTCCGCGAGTACGTTCTTTTCACGCGCGACCGTCGTCGGATCGAGGCCCGCAGCGTCGATCGCCTGCGGATTGCTGGCGGCAACGTGCATCGCGATCATGCGGCCGAGGCGCGTCAGCTCATCGGTCTTGCCGGTCGACTCCAGACCGACGAGCACGCCGATCTTTCCGAGGCCGTCGCTAACCGAGTTGTGCATGTAAGTGCCGACCGCACCCTTGCCGACGGAGAGCGATGCAGCGCGCCGCAATGTCATGTTCTCGCCGATTTTCGCAATCGTTTCGGAAATGGCTTCCGCAATGGTGCGGTCGCCAACTTTCGCGGCCTTGATCTTCTCGACGTCAGGCCCGACCGAGAGCGCGACATCCGCGATCATCTTGACGAGGCCCTGAAACAGATCGTTGCGCGCAACGAAGTCGGTTTCGGAGTTGACCTCGACCAGAACACCCGTCGTGCCCTTTATCGCGGCGCCGATCAGGCCCTCGGCAGCGACTCGGCCCGCCTTTTTTGCCGCCTTGGAAAGGCCCTTCTTGCGCAACCAATCTTGCGCGGCTTGCAGGTCGCCCTTTGTTTCGACGAGCGCCGCCTTGCAGTCCATCATGCCGGCGCCGCTGGTCTCCCGCAGTTCTTTGACCAATTTGGCAGTAATTTCAGCCATCGGACTTTCCTTCATACACAACCGGACAGGCCGGCTGCGCTTCACACGTAACGCGCCGATGCCGCGTGGCAGGCGGCAGACGATTATTCGGCCGTCAGTTCCTTGGCCTTTGCGATCCAGGCAGGCACACGGCCGGGCAGACCCACTTCTTCGCCGACGTTATGCGCGGCTTTCTCGTTGAGCTCGGCAATCTGCTGGTAATGGAAGATGCCAAGATCGTTGAGTTGTTTTTCGATCGCCGGCGAAATGCCGGGCAGCTTCTTGAGGTCGTCGGCAACCCCGCGCGGACCCGGCAGTTGCTCGAAGCCGAGATCGCCCGCCGCCGGCGCTGCCGGCACTTCTTCAACCGCCGGTTTCTCGGCGGCGCCGACATCGATCCCCATTTCGCCTTGCGCCCGCGAAATGCCATCGATTGCGGCCTTGGCGATCAGATCGCAATAGAGCGAAACGGCGCGTCCCGCATCGTCGTTTCCGGGCACGACATAGCTGATACCGACCGGGTCGCAATTCGTGTCGACAATGGCGGCAACCGGGATATTCAGCCGTTGCGCTTCCTTGATTGCGATGTCTTCCTTGTTGGTATCGATCACAAACAGCAGGTCGGGGACGCCGCCCATATCCTTGATGCCGCCGAGTGCGCGATCGAGCTTGTCGCGCTCGCGCTGCATTGTCAGCCGCTCTTTTTTGGTATAGCCGGCGGCCTCGCCCGAATTGAGCATCTCGTCGAGTTTGCGCAAGCGCTGGATCGATCCGGAGATGGTCTTCCAGTTCGTCAACGTCCCGCCGAGCCACCGCGAGTTGACGTAGTACTGGGCGCAACGCTTGGCCGCATCGGCAATGGCGTCCTGCGCCTGGCGCTTGGTGCCGACGAACAAGATGCGGCCGCCTTTCGCGACGGTATCGCTGACAGCCTGCAGCGCCCGATGCAGCATCGGCACGGTCTGCGCAAGATCGACGATGTGAATGTTGTTGCGGGTGCCGAAGATGTATTCGCCCATCTTCGGATTCCAACGGTGGGCCTGATGGCCGAAATGCACGCCAGCTTCCAAAAGCTGACGCATGCTGAAGTCAGGAAGCGCCATTCGTCTTCTCCGGTTGTTCCACCGCGGACCGTGTGAGCCCGCAAACCGGGCCACCGGAAGGCTCTACGACCCATTGTCGGGGCAAAAGCCAAGGTCCGCGTGAGAGTTGCGCGGCTTATATAGGCGCTCCAGGCGGGATGCAAGGCGACCGGGAAGCCGCCTTGATCGCCTCAGATATGGAAAAGCCGCGAATAGTGCCGCTTGATCTCCTCGCCCTGCGCCACCACCCCCGCGGGGTCGTCCTTCCAGCGCTTGATGGCCGACAGCGGTGTGCGTCCGGGCTTGTCCTTGACCAGAGCATGCACCGAGCGGAGGCCGCCGACGTCCACGAAAAATCGCTGTCCCTCGGGCGTAAAAAGATAGCTGTGAAACAGCCGCGCCGCATTCGGGTGGGGCGCGGCGGCGAAGATCGCGGACGGCTGCACGACGGACGGCGTGCCTTCGGCGGCATAGACGACTTCGATCGGCTTGCCGGCCTCCTTGAGCAGCAGCACGTTCGATTCGTTGCCGTCCACCATGACGGCGCGTTCGCCGCGTACGACGCGCTTGGGCGTGTCGGTCGCCGATTGCACCTGCAACAGGTTTTGATGCGAGAGCTTCTCCAGATAACCCCAGCCGAGCTCGCGCACCATCTGGAAGGTCGACGTTATGATGGTGCCGCTGTAGCTCGGATGAGCCTTGACCATTTTGCCTTTCCACTTCGGCTCGAGCAGGTCGGCAAAGCTCCTTGGCGCATCTTCCTTTTTAACGAGCTCGGTGTTGTAGGCGATCACGCACAGTGACGACCGTACCGTGGCGTAAAATCCATCCGGGTCTTGATGCTCGGCCGGAATGTACTTTGCCACGTCCTCGCAGAGATAAGGTGCGAGCTTGCCGTCACGCTTCCAGATGAGAAATGCCGCGGCATCACCCGTGCTGACCGCATCCGCGACGTGAATGCCGGAAGCATATTCCTGGGCGACGCGGGTGAAGATGCGTTCGCCGCCGGCGCGCTCCACACGCGCAGAAATGCCCGGATACCTTTTCTCGAACGCTTTGCCAACCAGGTTTGCCAGTTGCAAATCGGCCGAGGTGTACCAGGTGACCTGGCCTTCCTTTTTCGCGGCAGCGATCAGCGCGGGTGTTATGGCCTGCGCAGGTGGCGCGGCGGCGCTTACCTTCGCGGAAAACGCACCGATCGCGAGTGTAGCGCCCCCTTTAAGAACATCGCGGCGAGAAAACACGGACATGCCTCCGATCTCCTGACGGTTCGCGCGAGATTAGCACGATACCTGCGCACGGCCAGAAGCGTGAGACGCGTCACAGCGCCTCGACCTGGACGACGCCGGGCACCGCCTTGATCGCTCCCGCAATCTGCGGGGAGACTTTGAAGCGGCCGGGCAACTTGACCTCGACTTCCGTGCCCTGCTCCAGCATCAGAATCATACTCACTTCGCCGTCGCCGTTGGCTCTCCCATCCTGGGTTGGCTCAAGCCGCTTGGCGACTGCATCGAGAGGCACCCCGTCACGCAAAAACACACGCAGACCCTTGTGCAGATTGGCAGCGGCGGATTCCAACGGTTCGACCGATTGAATGCGGGCGCGCACATCGTCGCCCTGCACTTCCGCCGAAAGAAAGAGCAGTACGGCCGTCCCCGGCTCAAGCGTGTCGCGGTGTTCCGCAAGCCCTTCAGAAAAAATGACGCCTTCATAGTGACCGGTCGGGTCCGACAGGCCGATGATGCCCATCTTGTTTCCGGTTTTCGTGCGCCGCTCCACGCGCGAAACAACGGTCCCGGCAACTCGCCCCGCCGTCGCGCCATTCTTCACCGCCTTGGCAAACTCCGCCCAGGGCTGCACGCGCAGCCGTTTGAGCGCTGCGGCATAATCGTCGAGCGGATGGCCCGACAGGAAGAAGCCGATCGCCTCGTACTCGCGCTGGAGCCGCTCGGCCGGAAGCCATGGCTCGACGGCCGGAAGCGCGATCGTTTCGCGCGCGCCGGCGCCACCGAACAATTCGTTCTGGCCGATGGCGGTGGTTTCGTACGAACGTTGCGCGCGTGCCATGATCGTGTCCACGGCGGCAAAGACACGCGCGCGGTTTGGCTCGAACTGATCGAAGGCACCCGCCGCAGCGAGGCTCTCCAGCACGCGCTTGTTGACGGCGCGCGGGTTTATGTGCGTAGCAAAGTCCGTGAGATCGCTGAACTTCCGCTCGTTGCGCGCGGCAATAATCGATTCGACCGCTTGCGTGCCCACGCCTTTGAGCGCGGCAAGCGCATAAATAATGGTGTTGCCTTCGACCTCGAATTCCGTGCTGGACCGGTTGATTGACGGCGGGTCGGTCCTGATGCCGAGCCGGTCGGCCTCCGCACGAAATTCGGCAAGTTTGTCCGTATTGCCCATGTCGAGCGTCATGGTCGCGGCGAGAAACTCGACCGGATGGTTCGCCTTCATGTATGCCGTCTGATAGGCGACCAACGCATAGGCCGCCGCGTGGCTTTTGTTGAATCCGTACTCGGCGAAGCGTTCGAGCAGATCGAAGATTGCATCGGCCTGATGCTTGTCGACCCCCCGCTCGACGGCGCCTTTTACAAACCGTTCGCGCTGCGCCTGCATTTCCTTCCTGATCTTCTTGCCCATTGCACGGCGTAGAAGATCGGCGTCACCAAGGGAGAAGCCCGCCAGAATTTGGGCGGCCTGCATCACCTGTTCCTGATAAATGATGACGCCGAAGGTCTCGCGCAGAATCGGCTCGAGCTTCGGGTGGATGTAATCCGGCTGCTCCATCCCATGTTTACGCGCACAATAAGTCGGGATGTTCGCCATCGGTCCCGGCCGATAGAGAGCAACCAGCGCAATGATGTCCTCGAAGCGGTCGGGCCGCATGTCGAGCAACGCCCGACGCATGCCCGCGCTTTCCAATTGGAAGATGCCGACAGCGTCCGCGCGCGCCAGAAGGTCGTAAGTCTTTTTGTCATCGAGCGGGATCGCCGCGAGATCGATATCAATTTCGCGCCGCTTCACCAGTTCGACCGCCTTTTGCAAAACCGTGAGTGTCTTAAGGCCGAGGAAATCGAATTTCACCAATCCAGCCTGCTCAACCCATTTCATGTTGAACTGGGTCACCGGCATGTCCGACTTCGGATCGCGATAGAGCGGCACGAGTTCGCTCAATGGGCGATCGCCGATCACGATGCCTGCGGCATGCGTTGACGCGTGGCGCGTCAGACCTTCAAGTTTTTTGGCTATCTCGAACGCACGCTTGACGACCGGATCGCGTTCCGCTTCCGCCTGTAACCGCGGCTCATCGTCGATTGCGCGCGCCAGCATCACCGGATTGGCGGGATTCTGCGGCACCAGCTTGCAGAGTTTGTCAACGTGGCCATACGACATCTGCAGCACACGGCCGACATCGCGCAAAACTCCGCGGGCCTGCAACGTGCCGAATGTGATGATCTGCGCCACCTGATCGCGGCCGTAGCGCTCCTGAACGTAGCGGATCACCTCGTCGCGCCGGTCCTGACAGAAGTCGACGTCGAAGTCCGGCATCGACACACGCTCGGGGTTGAGAAAACGCTCGAACAACAAGCCGAATCGTATCGGATCGAGATCGGTGATCGTGAGCGAATAGGCCGCCAGCGATCCGGCGCCCGAGCCGCGTCCGGGACCCACGGGAATTGCCTGCGCCTTCGCCCACTGAATGAAATCGGCGACGATCAGAAAGTAACCGGGATATTTCATGCGCTCGATGACGTCGAGCTCGAACGCGAGCCGCTCCTTGTACTCGTCCTCAGTGTGCCCTGGAGCGAGACCGTGAACCGCGATGCGGCGGGTAAGTCCCGCATACGCCCGCTTGCGCAATTCCGAGATCTCATCCACATCCGCGCCGCCCTGCCCGACCGAAAAGCGCGGCAGGATGGGATGGTGTGTCCGCGGGCGAAACGAGCAGCGTTGCGCGATCTCCACTGTCGAACTGAGAGCTTCGGGCAAATCGGCAAATAACTTGACCATCTCGGCCCGCGATTTGAAGCGATGGTCAGGACTCAGCTGCCGTCGATCGCCCTCCGCCAAAAAGCGGCCTTCCGCAATGCAGATCAGCGCATCGTGCGCCTCATAGTCCTGGGCAGTGCCGAAGTAAGGTTCGTTGGTGGCAACGAGGGGGATGCCCTTGGTGTAGGCAAGCTCAACGAGCAGGGCTTCGGCCGGACGCTCGGAACCGTGCCGCTGCAGTTCGACGTAGAGACGATCGCCGAACAATCGCAGCAGAGTTTCCAGCCGGCTCGTCGCCAAATGACTTTGGCCGGCGAAAATCGCGCGGTCGAGCGGGCCGCCGGGGCCGCCCGTCAGCGCGATGATGCCCTCGGTTTTGCCGGCAAGCCAGTCGAGCTTGAGGTGCGGTTTTTCGTTCGGTGGCGTCTCGAGAAACCCGCGCGAGCAAAGCCGCATGAGGCTACGATAGCCGGCGTCCGTCGCCGCCAGCATGACAATCCGCGGTCGGTCGTGCGTTGCGTTGACCGCGCGCACGCCTTGGTCGCTGTCGCCGAAATCGATGCCAAGCGCGCACCCGACGATGGGCTGGATGCCAACACCGGCAAGTTTTTCAGAAAACTCGAGACAGCCGAACATATTATCGGTGTCCGTGAGCGCGAGCACCGGCTGCTTGTCGGCTTTCGCGAGCTCGGCAAGCTTCGCGATCGTCAGCGCGCCCTCAAGCAGCGAATAAGACGAGTGCACGTGCACGTGCACGAAGTCGAGGTCTGCCATTTCTCTCCAGCTATGAGCTGATTCCGCAAACCGCGATGGTGCGGCGCAGGTGCGCGCAAGTCCACCGCACGGCTGCGTGACCTTCGATCTTTCCCCGTCATCCTGAGGCGGGCGCCAAGCACATCCTTGACGGCCAGAGCTCGGGGACAGCCGGCCGCCTCACGCACTTCGCAAGCCCGCCCCAGGAAGGCGAACAAACGCTGCGGTTCAGAGACTCCCCAGCACCCTCGACCAGATCAAAATCATGCTCAAAAACAGCGACAGCGAAGTCAGCGCGGCGGCTTCCCTGATAACGGCGCGAACCAACATGATCCCTCTCCGTAAGAACAGAAAGAGAACATAGTTCTTGTTATGTTCGGCGTCAAGCGGAATCCCTGCAGCATAAAGTATTGCGAAAACAAATGGTTAGTCTAGTTCCAGGATACGCCCTTCACGCAAGGTCACACGGCGATCCATGCGAGCGGCAAGGTCCATGTTGTGGGTTGCGACGATCGTGGCGAGACCAGTCGCGCGCACGAGCTGCGTAAGTGCCTTGAAGACGTGCTCGGCCGTATGGACATCGAGATTTCCCGTTGGCTCATCAGCCAGCAGGATGCGTGGAGCGTTTGCAACGGCGCGTGCGATTGCCACCCGTTGCTGCTCGCCGCCGGAAAGCTCGGCGGGGCGATGCGGCAGCCGCTCGCCCAAACCCAGATACTCAAGCACTTCGGTCGCGCGCTTCTTTGCCTCGCCGCGGCTTAATCCGCGGATCATCTGCGGCAGCATAACATTCTCCAAGGCGGAGAACTCCGGGAGCAAGTGATGCGATTGGTACACGAAACCGATTTCGTTGCGGCGGATGCGCGTACGCTCGGCATCCGACAGGACTGCCGTCGGTCGCCTGTCGATAAAGACATCGCCACGATCGGGATGCTCAAGCAGGCCAGCAATATGC
>DASUKT010000113.1:0-3504 GCA_036278575.1 Pseudolabrys sp.
GGATTGAGCCGCAGCGCCGTTTCATATTCTGCGAGTGAATCGTCGAAGCGGCGCGCCATCAGGTAGACGTGCCCGAGGGCGATATGCGCCCAGGCGTCCTCGCTGTCGCTGTGAATGGCGGCAAAAGCCGCGCGTTCGGCAATCGGCGCAGTGGCCGCCATGTCGGTCCAGCCCATATGGGCGCTGAACATGTAGCTGTTGGCGAGCAGGCCAAGGGCCTGCCCATAATTCGGGTCGATGCTGGTCGCTTTTTCGAGCAGGGCCTGCGCGACGACATTGTCCTGCCGCGTCACGCGCCAGTAGTGCGCAAGCGCCCGCATCACAAGATCCCATGCGTCGAGACTGTCCGGCGGCTTGCGCTGGGCGCGGAAGTTTTCCGCTGCATAGATCTGCGGCTCGATCGCCGCGACGATCGCCTCTGTAATCTCATCCTGCACGGCGAAGACATCGGAGAGATCGCGGTCGTAGCGCTCGGCCCAGATGTGGCCGCCGGTCGCGACGTTATTGAGCTGCGCGGTAATACGCACGCGGCCCTCGTCCTTGCGCACGCTGCCTTCGAGCACGTAACTGACGCCGAGCTCTTCGCCGATCTGTTTCAAGTGCACCGATTTTCCTTTGTAGGCAAAGGACGAGTTGCGCGCGATCACAAAAAACCAGCGCAGCTTCGACAGGGCGGTGATGATGTCCTCGCTGATTCCGTCCGAGAAATAGTCCTGCTCCGCATCGCCGCTCATGTTGACGAAGGGAAGCACGGCGATGGCAGGGCGGTCGGGCAGGGCGGGGCGCGCGACCTCGACCGTCGTGCTCTCGCGCGCCGGCGTTTCATCGAGCAAGGCGCCGACGAAGCGGATTCCTTTGCGTGCGATAGTGCGGATAAGCCGCTGCTGTTCGCCGCTGTCGCCGATCGCCTTGCGGGCGGCGTTGATGCGGCTGGTAAGGGTCGAATCCGAGACAACGCGGCCGCTCCAGACCGACGCGATCAGATCGTCCTTGCTGACCACACGGTCCCTGTTCTGCACCAGGTAAACCAGCAGATCGAACACCTGCGGTTCGACGGCTATCGGCTCCGAGCCACGGCAAAGCTCGCGGCGGCCAACATCAAGCACATGGTTTTCAAAGAGAAATTTCACGGCACAGTCCCGACCCGGACTTAGAAGCGCGCCTCACGAAATAATCAAGCCCGCCTCGTCGGCAAATCAAGCATAGGGCAAAGTCTTTCGATCCCGTCCGGCGCATAGGTCGTATTTCCCGAAGCACGAGGAGAGGACGATGGGTCCAGTACAAGCCATTCGCAAGCCTAGTTCTCAAGCGGATATCGCTGCAATGCCGGATCTTGCGGCCCTGAAAGCCCGGCAACACGCGGCCTGGTCTTCGGGCGATTATGCGCTGATCGGGACGACGCTGCAGATCGTCGGGGAGGATTTGTGCGAAGCGCTCGACCTGCGCGCCGGACAGAAAGTGCTCGATGTGGCCGCGGGCAACGGCAACGTCACGCTCGCAGCCGCGCATCGTTGGTGCGAGGTCACCTCGACCGATTACGTGCCGGCATTGCTCGATCGCGGACGGGCCCGCGCCTCGGCTGAGGGCCTGACGATCGAATTCACGGAAGCCGATGCCGAAGCGCTGCCTTTCCCCGACGGCACCTTCGATGCGGTCGTTTCGACGTTCGGCGTGATGTTCACGCCCAATCAAGACAAAGCCGCCGCGCAGCTTCTTCGCGTCTGCAAGCCCGGCGGCAAAATCGGCCTTGCCAATTGGACGCCGGATGGATTTGTCGGGCAGCTGTTCAGAACGATCGGCAAATATTTGCCGCCGCCGCTCGGCGTGAAGTCGCCGCTCGCCTGGGGTACGTACGAGCGGCTCAGCGAATTGTTCTGCTACGCCGCGGCAAACTCAATCCACGCCGTGCCACGCCATTTCAACTTCCGCTACCGGTCGGCCGCGCATTTCGTCGATGTGTTCAGGGCCTATTACGGGCCGATGCACAAGGCTTTCGCCGCGCTCAAGCCGGCCGAACAGGATGGGCTGAGAAACGATCTCCTCGCGCTCATCGAGCGCAAGAACAAAGCCTACGACGGCACCATGGTCGTGCCGGCCGAGTATCTCGAAGTGGTCATTACGAAGCGCTAGCGCGCAAACCAGAGCACAACAGGAGGCGATTATGAGTCGCATTCTAGGATTCATCTACGGAATCGTCGTCTATCTCTTCTTTTTTGCGACGTTTCTCTATGCCATCGGCTTCGTAGCCGGCGTGGCGGTTCCCAAGACAATCGATAACGGGCCGGCAGCCTCGTTGATGATGGCCGTTATCATCAATCTTGTGCTGATGTCGATCTTCGCCGTTCAGCACAGCGTGATGGCGCGCCCGCAATTCAAGCGCGTCTGGACCAAGATCGTGCCCCCCGCGCTTGAACGCAGCACCTACGTGTTATTGGCGACGCTTGCGCTCGCGCTGCTGATTTGGCAGTGGCGGCCGATGCCAAACGTCATCTGGCACATTCACGATCCGCGCCTCGCGAGTGCGCTTGTGGTTCTCGAAGCGGTTGGATGGGGCATCGTGTTGCTCAGCACGTTCCTCATCAACCATTTCGAACTGTTCGGTTTGCATCAGGTTGCAAACAATCTCGTCGGCAAGCAGATGCCGGCCGTGCGTTTTCGCACGCCGCTGTTCTATAACTTCGTGCGCCACCCGATTTATCTCGGGTTCATCATCGCATTTTGGTCCACGCCAATGATGACGGCCGGCCATCTGCTGTTCGCGGCGGTGACGACGGCTTATATCTTTGTCGGTATCGCGCTTGAGGAGCACGACCTCATGGCGGTGTTCGGCGACCAATACCGCGAGTATCGCCGGCGGGTGTCGATGATCATTCCGTTGCCCCGCAAGTCGCCGCAAGACGAGACCCGCGTGCGGCCCGCTCCATAACTGGAGCCACCGCACGGCGGGCGGGATTTCGTTCACCCGCGCTGCATGCTCTGCTAACGTCCGGCCCAATCGCCGGACGTGGCAGAGGAATGCTGTATGGCTTTAGGGAATGCCGCCGCCAAGAGAGCGCGCAATGCGGCGGCGAGTGAGAAGGCTGTCGCCTCGCTCACCTCGATGCTCGGAAATCGCGTTGTCACGTCGCAGGCCGTGCGTGAGCAGCACGGCAACACGATGACCTGGATTGCCAATCAGCCACCCGATGCGGTGATTTATCCCCAGAGCACCGAGGATGTGCAACAAATCGTGCGTCTGTGCGCGGCGCATGACGTGCCGGTTATCCCTTTCGGTACCGGGACATCGCTCGAAGGTCATGTCAACGCGCCGTTCGGCGGCATTTCGATCGACTTCCGCGACATGAACAAAGTTCTCGCGGTGCACGCGGAGGACCTCGACTGCGTTATCGAGCCGGGGATTACGCGCAAGGCGCTCAATGAATATCTGCGCGACCAGGGCGTGTTTTTCCCGATCGATCCGGGCGCCGATGCTTCGCTCGGCGGCATGGCCGCGACGCGCTGCTC
>DASUKT010000114.1:0-7303 GCA_036278575.1 Pseudolabrys sp.
TTTCTTCGCTTCCGCCTCGAACACGTCGATGAACAATTTGCCGATCGTCTTGCGCTTTTGTTCGGGGTCTTCGACGCCTTCGAGCGATTTGATGAACGTCTTCGACGCATCGACGTGCACGAGCGGAATGTTGTAGCTGTCACGAAAGAGCGTCACGACTTTCTCGGCTTCTCCGAGCCGCAACAAGCCGTGGTCGACGAACACGCAGGTGAGCTGCTCGCCGATCGCCTCGTGGATCAGAACGGCCGCGACGGCGCTGTCCACGCCGCCGGAGAGTCCGCATATGACGCGGCCCTTCCCCACCTGCTTTCTGATCTTCTCAATCGCTTCTTCCTTAAAAGCGCGCATGGTCCAGTCGCCGGCGGCGCCGGAAATCTTGCGCACAAAATTGCGCAACAGCGCCGCGCCGTGCGGCGTGTGCACGACTTCCGGGTGGAATTGCATCGCGTAGAACTTGCGCGCGTCGTCGCCAATCATGGCAATCGGTGAATTGGGCGCTCGGCCCAACACGCGAAAACCGTCCGGCAATTTCGTCACGCGGTCGCCATGACTCATCCACACCGGATATTTTTCGCCTTTGCGCCACACGCCTTCGAAAATCGGGCTGTCGCCCACGACCTCGACCTCGGCGCGGCCGAATTCGCGGTGGTGACCGGCCTCGACCGTGCCGCCGAGTTGCTGCGCCATCGCCTGCTCGCCGTAGCAGATACCGAACACCGGCACGCCGGAATCATAGATCGCTTGCGGCGCGAGTGGCGCGTTCTTGTCGAGCACCGAGGCAGGCCCGCCGGAGAGGATGACGCCCTTCGGCCTCATTTCATGGAAAGCAGCCTCGGCTTTCTGAAATGGCACGATCTCGCAGTAAACCTTCTCCTCGCGCACGCGCCGCGCGATGAGCTGCGTCACCTGGGAGCCGAAATCGACGATAAGGATTTTGTCGTGCATTGAAGTTGCGGCGTCTCCCAACGGGTCCGCCACGAACCGGCGGCACCGGCCGGACCAGCCAGCCGTTGCCGATGCTATTTGCGGTGCGAAAAAAGCCCGGTCAAGCCGGAAGGCAGCCGAAGGCTCGCCTTATCCAGCGTGGACAAGGCGAGCCCCGTCATTTTGGCGTGTGCGCGTAACCGCTTTAGCGATGTCCGCGATGGCGGCCACCACCGCCCCCGTGAGCCTGGGCTCGTGGCGCTTGTGCACGCGCCGCACCGGCGCCGCGATGGCCGGCACCCTGGCCGACGGTATGCGGACGCGGCCTCGCCTGATGCATGGCTCGCGCACGGTGCTGCACGCGCGGCTGAATCCGCGCCCGATGCTGGCGGACCGCATGGCTGCGGTTCACGGCGCGCCTTTGGATCGCTTGCCGATGATGCCTTGCCTGGCCGACGGTGTGCTGCCGCACACGCTGGTGCTGTCCGATCCGAGCGCGATGTTGCTGCTGAGCGCGCGCTCGATTGTGCTGCTGCGTTTGAACGCGACGTTCGTGCCTTAATCCGCGGCCGTGCTCCGCCCGCGCAGCGCGATTGATTTGCCGCCGTTGCTCGTGACGGACGGCGTGACGGCCCTGCCCTCGTTCATGACGAAGTTCGTGACGCACTTCTCTGCGCTCGCGCAGCCGCTGCTGATGCCGCGCATGACGAACGTGATGGCGGATAAAATGCGCATACCGTCGCGCCCAATAGTGCCGCCGGTGGAAGAATGCGCGGTGCCGGTAATAGCGCGGCCAGTAGGTGTCCACCGCGAACGTGATGATCGGAATGTCCACGTCCTCGGCATAGACCGGCAGCAGAACGCGGCGATTATGGTAAAGAAATTGCAGATAGCTCGCATCGACCCAACCGCGATCGCCCGACCAGCCGACATCGCACCAATCGTAGTCGGAAATGCAGCCGTGGATATTCACGTCCGCACCGGCCGGGATCGTCGTTATCACCGGAAATTCGGTCGAAGGACCGGCACGCATGTTTACGGAGTTGGTCGCAAAGCCCGCGCGCGCCATGGCCGCGGTGGGTGCACCAACAGCCACCACCAAGGCAGCAGCCGCGGCAACAAGAATGTTTTTCATCGATTTTCGCCCTTTTTTCAGAAGTTACGAATGGTTCTGAAAGGGCAACGGGCTGGAACCGGGCTGTGTTCCGCAGGTGACACTTGGCCGCGCCATGCGGGCGCCGTCGCAAAGCCGGCAAAGCAACATAAATGGCGGATAACGCTCTGTTAGGTCCGGCCGTGCCAGAAATGCCGACGAGCCGATGGAGCAACCCGTGGCCTTCGAGACCCAACGCCTGCACATGCCGCTCGCCGCGTCGGCGCGAACGGTACGGCGCGCGGCGCTCTTTCGCGAAAGACCACTCGCGACGCTCGAACGCTGGCTGATCGGAACGGCCTGGGCGCTGATGCCGGCGCGGATCACCGGTTTGCCGGCGCTGGCAAAACTCTGCTTCGACGAGTTGCTTGCGCCGGATTACGCGATTCCCGATCCCGAACGCGCGCTCGCCAATCCGCGCGGCCTTGCCGGAATCGCGCACGATCTTTCGCCGTCAACGTTGATGGCAGCGTATCGCCAAGGCCTCTTCCCGCTCGCGCATCTGCCGCCGATGAAATGGTGGTCGCCGCCCGAGCGCTCGGTGCTGTTCTTTGACGAGTTGCACATCGCCAAGCGGCTGCGCCGGCAGATGCGTCAGGACCGTTACACCGTCACATTCGACCGCGATTTTGAAGGCGTCGTCGCCGGTTGTGCCGGTCAGCGCGCCGGCCGCTGGCATCTCACCTGGATCACGCCGCGCATGATGCGCGCCTATGCGGAACTTTTCGACGCCGGTTTCGTGCACAGCTTCGAAATATGGAACGAGCGCGGCGAGCTTGCCGGCGGCGGTTATGGCGTCGCGTTCGGCGGCGCCTTTGCCACCGAGTCGCAGTTCTCGCGCGAGCCGAACACCTCCAAAATCGGATTCACCGTCCTCAACTGGCATCTGGCGCGCTGGGGCTATGCCTTCAATGACGGAAAGATCATGACTCCAACCTGCCGCGACATGGGGTTCCGCGATATTCCGCGCCGCGAATTTCTCACGCGACTTGCCGCCGCCGATCGTTTGCATGGCAAGAATGGCCGCTGGCAGATCGAAGCGGATGCGCGAGCAATCGCCGACTGGCAGCCGCAAATATAGCTGCGAGCAAAATGCGAGAAGGAACCTATCCGCAATTGCCACAACCAGCGAGATTATAACTACCGCGCACATCCGTTAACGACTTGATAATCAACGTTTAACCGAAAAAAAAACGGTCGCAGAATACCTTGACGCCACTTCATAAAGCGCAAGGCATGTCCGGACCTCGTCTTTCTTTCGACATCAAGAACGGTTGGCGCGGGCCCACGCTCGCCGGCCTTGTTTTTTTTGCGTTGAGCTTCGGCCTGCTCATCACGTTCGGCACCGGCTGGGCCAGAACGAACCTCGGCCACCTGTCGGAACTTTCCTTCAGCGCCGTTCTCGCTATGGCGATCGGATGCGCGGGGGTGAGTGCAGCCGCCATTTTAGTGGCCAGACGCCTTGGCCGCGAAAACGGGCAGATGCGCACCGCCCTCAACAGCATGGCGCAGGGACTGTGCATGTTCGGCGGCGATGAACGGCTGGTCGTGTGCAACAAGCAGTATCACGAAATGTATGGCCTTGCCGCCGAGGATGTGCTGCCGGGCGCAACCCTCACGGACGTTCTGAAGCGCCGCGTCGCCAAGGGCACGTTTTCCAAGGATCCGGTGCAATACCGCAAGGAATTCCTGACCGAAATCGCGAGCGGCCGCACAAAGGTTCATGAAGTGAAATCGACCGGCGGACGGCTGCTCCTGGTAATGAATCATCCGATGCCGGGCGGCGGCTGGATCGGCACCCACGAAGACATAACCGAGCGACGCAAGAGCGAACTGCAGCACACGGCCATGCAGCAGCAGGAAGAGCGCCGCGCCGTCATCGAGAGCGCGATTTCCGCCTTCCGCCAGCGCGCCGAAACGCTGCTGCAATCCGCCGCCGCGAGCGCCAATCAGATGCGTTCCACAGCCGCCGACCTGTTCGACGCCTCGGGCCGTACTTCGCAGCGCGCGGAGGACGCGGTGCACACCTCGAACAAGGCCGCCGGAAACGTCGAGAGCGCGGCGCTTGCCGCCGACGAGCTGACGCGGTCAATCGCCGAAATCGAGCAACGCGTCGGCCAAACCGCCGACGTCGTGCGCCTTGCCGTCGGTGAAGCGCAGGGCGCCAACCACGATATCGAAGTATTGGCAAAGACCGCGCAGAGCATCGGCAACGTGGTCAAACTGATCCGCAACATCGCCGGTCAGACAAATCTCCTGGCGCTCAATGCCACCATCGAGGCAGCGCGTGCGGGCGAGGCTGGCCGGGGCTTTGCGGTCGTTGCGTCGGAAGTCAAATCGCTCGCCGTGCAAACGGCAAAAGCGACTGAAAACATCTCGGGCCAAATCCTTGAGGTGCAGAACTCGACCGGAAAGGCGGTGGAGGCGATCGCACGCATCGCAAACCGCATGCGTGAAATCGACAACCACACCTCGGCGGTCGCGCAGTCCGTTCAGCAGCAGAGCACGGCAACCGGTGAAATTTCGCAGAACGTGGTCGGCGCTTCCGATGGCGCCAAGCTGATCGTATCGGTGCTGAACGAGGTGGCCGGTGCGACAACTGAAACGCAGAACTCGGCGCAGAGCGTGCTCACAGCGTCGGAATCGGTCGAAGAAGTTGCGACGAACCTGCGCAGCGAAGTCGAGTGCTTCCTGTCGAAGGTCGCGGTTTAGACAATCCGATCCTCAAGCTGGCCGATCAAATCTCTAACGTCAGCGTCCGCTGACCGCGTCGACCACAGGCCCTACAAACGGAATATCCGATATGAAGCCGCCGATGCCGCCGCGCTTGGGCGCCGTCGTATCTGTTGGCGGAGCGACAACCGGGGCCGGCGGCACCGGATGATCGGGACCGGATTCTTGTGCCACGGCCGCCGGGACAGGCGGCTGCGCTGGGGCCGGGATCGTGCGTGCTTGCGGCAGGACCGGGGCTACCGGCGCCGTCGGGGCGGCGACAGATGTCGGTGGCGCCACGAGCAGATGCGGTGGATCGGCTTTTGTGATGGCAAGCGCTTCTTCGGCGTCGCCGTTCTTTTTTACCAGCGCATCACGCACCGCGGAAAGCCACGCGACATCGGATACAGGCGCTGCATCGGCTTGTGCAGGCTCGGCCGCTGCCGCCTTGCGACGGGCAGTTTCCACCCGCTGTGCTTCGGCGTGCGGCGCCACCGCACGGACAGTTTCGTGAGCCTTGGAAGCAGTCTTTGGCGGCAGAGGCTTTGCGGGCGCGGCTGGCGCTTCCGCCTTGTGCGCCGGCTTTGCTTCGGCTTGCCTGGCATCCGGCTGCTGCGCCTTCGCTTGCGCATGCTCTACGCCAGGCACAGGTTTGATGCGATCGACAGCAAGCAACCGCTTGAAGGCCGCGGTCGCATCGGGATCGACCGACCCACAGGTGTGCTCAAACGTCTCGACATCGTGACGCACGAGGATGTGGCGCGTCGCGGCATCGACGCTCTTGTCGAGCATCGCGATGATGCCGGCGCGCAAGTTCTGGCACGTCGTATCCGGCGAGAAATTGGCGCGGTAGATCGAATAGCCGGACGCCAAGCCCAGCGGCACGGCAAGCAGCGTGCTGAGCATCTGGGCGCCGGTTACGACTCGCGTGACCCGCGATGCGCTTTTCAATGGCCCGATGCCGACCGCCTCGACTGTGGGAGCCCGGCTGTCGTGCGCCCGCGATTCAAAAATCGGCTCGCGCCGCTCCACTAATTTCACAAAAACAACCCCGAAAAAAAGGCCCTTGCGCCACACCACGGGATCATCGCGGAGAAATTTGGCCCGGATTTAGGCGCAATCGAGGAATTCCGTTTCACCATTCTTAATGAACGGAACATTCTTAGACGCGCTTCAACACGCTCACGAAAAAGCCATCGGTTCCCGTCGTGCGCGGCGTCATCAGCAGCCCCTCCGCGGAAATCCGCGCCATCTTCGTGAAATCGCCGGCCTCCGGACCGAGGCTCTCGATGGCCTGTGCGGGCGGCATGGCGGCGAATTCCGGGTGCCGTGCAAGAAAGTCACGCACTTGTGCGCCGTTTTCCTCCTCAAGCACCGAACACGTGACATAGGCAATGCGGCCTTCCGGCTTGAGAAGCGGCAGCGCGCGCTCCAGCGTTTCGGCCTGCTCTTTCTTGCGCTGTTCCAACGCGCCCGGCCGCATACGCCATTTGGCGTCCGGGTTGCGCCGCCAGGCGCCGGTTCCCGTGCAGGGCGCGTCGATCAACACGAGATCGATACGGCCCGCCAGATCGGCCAACGGGTCACCGACGGATTTCGGATTACGCACCTGCACGTTGCGCGCGCCCGAGCGCGCGAGCCGCTCGTGAATCGGCGCAAGACGGCGCTTGTCGTCGTCGTGCGCGTAAATCTGTCCCTTGTTTTGCATCATGGCGGCAAGCGCCAGCGTTTTGCCACCGGCTCCGGCGCAAAGATCGACGACTTGCCCGCCGGATTTGGCGCCGGAGAAGAGCGCCGCGAGTTGCGAGCCCTCATCCTGCAATTCGACAAAGCCTTTGAGAAAGGCAGGCTCGGCATGAATCGGGGGACTCTTGGCGTCGGCGGTAAGCGCGATGCGAAGCCCCCACGGCGACCAATGCGTCGGCGCGGGCGAAACATCCGCCAGCATTTCGCACGCTTTGCCCCGTTCCGCCTTCAGTGTGTTGACGCGCAGATCAACCGGCGCGCGGGAAGCGAGCGCCGCTCCTTCTTCGGCCCGGTCCTTGCCGAAGGTCGCGCTGAAATACGGGTCGAGCCATTCGGGGTAGTCTCCGGCGATGTGCGCCGGTGCGCCGCTCAGGCTCGCTCCGTCCAGACGCGCACGCTCGCTATCGGTCAGCGGCTCCGGCGCGTAACGCGAACCATCGGCAAGCCGCGCAACAGCATCCGCACCGAGCCCACGCTCGCGCTTGAGCATACCGAGCAAAATCGCGCGCGGCGTATCGGCATCCATCAGGTAAGCGCTCGATGCGCGCCGGCGCAGCGCGTCAAAAACGAGGCCCGCGATCGCCGCCCGATCGCCGGAGCCGGCAAAGCGATGCGCGAGACCCCATGCCTTCAACGCGTCGGCGGCCGGCCGCCGTTCGATCTCGATCGATGCAAAGACTTCAATAGCGGCGGCAAGCCGCGCGGCCGGCGTCATGATGCAATGCTCATGGCAGGCCGGCGAGAATGCGGACGATGAAGATGATCCAC
>DASUKT010000115.1:0-3127 GCA_036278575.1 Pseudolabrys sp.
TAAGTGACAACGTCGATTTGCCAGATGCTCTCGCGATTGAGGCCGTAGCGCTCAATCACCATGTCGCATATGACGAGTACGGCGGCGCCTATCAGCCCGGCCGCGAACACGCCAGCGACACGCGACAGAAATTGAACTGCGCGTATGTAGGTTTCCATGACTCTGAGTTCGGATGGTGCGCGGCGATGGCGCGATAGAAGTCTTGTAACGGGCCGCCGGCTGGCGACTGTCCGCCAGCCGGCGCGCTCCTCTCAATTATTTCACCGCAAGCGCTTCGTCGATCAGCTTCTGGCCGTTGGGTACGGTCTTGGCGAACTTCGAATAAGCGCTCTTTTTCGCCTCGTCGATCCATGCCTTGTAATCGGCCTCGTCCATGGTCACAACTTTGACCTTGTGATCCTTGAATGCCTTGATCGTCGCATCGTTCATCGCGTCGGCTTTGTTCTGGTAGAAGGTCTGAGCATCCTTGCCGGCCTTGATGATCGCGGCCTGCTGCTTCTTGTTGAGCCTGTCGAAGCTCTTTTTCGACATGAGAACCGGCTCATACATGAACCACAGCGCGTTATCGCCGGGCGCCGTCAGACAGCCCGAGACTTCGTAAAGCCGCATCGAGCCGAAGCTTCCCAGGCTCGTATCGGTGGCGTTGATGACGCCGGTCTGGAAGGCGTTGTAGATTTCGTTCGACGGGGGGCTGACCACGCTCGCCCCGGCCGCTTGCCACATTGCCGCAAAAGTCGGACCGGCGGAGCGGATCTTGAGCCCCTTCAGGTCGCTGGGTTTCAGGATGCATTTGTCCTTCGACGCGACGCCGCCCGCGAACCAGGCGTCCGACAACACGATGACGCCGTGCTTTTCGATGTCGGCGCGAATGTCCTTCATAAATTGCGAGTCGTTGACCCGCTTGGCGCGCGCCTGGTTGCGAATGAGGCCGGGCATCAACGTCGCGCTAAACGACGGCACCTTGCCACTGGCGTAGTCGAGCGGGAACAGCGAGATGTCGAGCTGGCCGTTCACCATCGCGTTCCATTGCTCTTTTGCCTTGAACAATGAGGAACCCGGATAGACCTGGACATTGAGTCCGACATTGGCGTCCTTCGCCTCTTTGGCGATCAGCTGCACCATGTCATCGCGCACGTCGTGCTTGCCGCCCGGGAATTGATGGGAAGCCTTGAGAGTAACCTGCGCCTGGGCTGTGGCTGTCACCATCAGCGCCGCTGCCGCGCCGACAAAAATTGTCGATAGTGTCCTCATTGATATCCCTCCTTTGGACCTCTTCTTCTTGCGACGGCTCGCCGCCGCGCTTGATTTCAAGATGCTACAATAGCCAAAAACCCCCGTCGCACCCTTTTCTACCTTAGCGGCCCGTGCGACACAGCGCCATAGCGCCAATGTCGAATACCGCCGCGAACCAGCGCACCGGCGTAGAAATTCCTGCTCTGGCCAGCGTAAAACGATCAAATTATAACCCCGATAACCATCCCTTCCATCCGATCGCCCGGAGTTTCCTAAAATGCCGAAGCCGTTAACTGGTCTGCGCGTGCTTGAACTCGCCCGCATCCTGGCGGGGCCTTGGGCCGGCCAAATCCTGGCTGACCTCGGCGCCGACGTTATCAAGGTCGAGCGTAAAGGCGCCGGAGACGACACGCGCGGCTGGGGTCCGCCCTTTGTCGAAGGCATCGACGGCAAGCCGATCGGCTCGGCCTATTTCCATGGCACCAATCGCGGCAAGCGATCGATCGAAGTCGATTTCGACACGGATGAAGGCAAACAACTTGTAAAAAAACTCGCCGCGCGCTCGGACGTGCTGATCGAGAATTTCAAAGTAGGCGGTCTCGCCAAGTTCAAGCTCGATTACGACAGCCTTAAGGCGGAATGTCCCCGCCTCATCTATTGCTCCGTTACCGGCTTCGGCCAGGACGGCCCCCATGCCAAGCGCGCCGGCTACGACCTGATGGCGCAAGGCACGGGCGGAATCATGGATCTTACCGGCACAGCCGATGGCGAGCCAACCCGCGTCGGCATTCCGATGTCCGACATCTTCACCGGAGTCTATTCCGTGGTTGGCATCCTGGCAGCGCTGCAGGAGCGTGGGCGCACCGGCAAGGGTTGCCACGTCGACACCGCACTGGTCGATTCCACCGTCGGTGTCCTGTCGTACCAAGCACTCAATTATCTCGTTTCCGGCAAAATACCCAAACGCATCGGCAACGCCCATCCCAACATCGTGCCCTACCAGGTCTTTCCAACCGCCGACGGCTACGCGATCGTGGCCACCGGCAACGACAATCAATACGTCAAGTTCTGTAACGTGCTCGGCGCGCCTGAGCTCGCGGCCAACCCGGAATACAAGGACAATGTCGGCCGGCTGAAACATCGCGAGGAACTGGTCGGTAAGCTAAGTGCATTGACCCGCAAGATGAAGCGCGAGGACCTGCTGGCAAAACTTGAGGCGCAGGGCGTACCCGCGGGGCCGATCAACAATCTCGAACAGGTGTTCAACGATCCGCAGGTCATCCACCGCGGAATGAAGCTGGAAGTGCAGAGCGCCGCCGCCAAAGGCGGCAAAATTCCCGGCGTGCGCACGCCCATCGTGTTCGACGGATGGCGCGCGGCCTCGGAGAAGCCTGCGCCGCTGCTTGGCGAACACACGGCGGAAATTTTGCGCGAGATCGGCGAAGCCTGAAGTTCCAGGAACGCATCGACCCCCTTGACCGCGGCCAGTTAAAGGCCGGAGCATTGCTCCAACGCCGTAGTCCGTCAGTGCCGGCGCTCGGGGGAGAGACATGAAAATCCTTGCAACGCTTTTTGCGTGGGCGCTTTCTATTGCGCCTGCATTTGCCGGCGATCCGCCAAAATTCCAGGTGGATGCGTCCTGGCCGAAGCCGCTCCCGAACAACTGGATCATGGGACAAGCCGCGGGCGTGGCGGTCGACGCGCAGGACCATATCTGGGTGATCCAGCGCCCGCGCACACTTACCGATGACGAAAAGGCTGCAAGCTTCAATCCGCCGCGCGCAAAATGCTGCAAGCCGGCGCCACCGGTGTTGGAATTCGATGAAGATGGAAATTTGCTGAAAGCCTGGGGCGGACCGGGAAAGGGATATGACTGGTTCGAGAACGAGCACGG
>DASUKT010000116.1:0-6029 GCA_036278575.1 Pseudolabrys sp.
GTGCGCTTGGGGCGGCAGCCGTTCAGCAGGCTTGACGTCCTGCACCGGCGAAATCTTGAACGCATTTTACCTCAGTTCGGCTTGAGCGGATTGTCGGAAGAAACGTTGCGCGAGTTGAATCTCGCGTGGCATCGGCTCGACGCCTGGAGCGATGTCGCGGCCGGTCTGGCGCGGTTGAAACAGAAATTCCGGCTGGCGCCCGTCTCAAACGGAAACATTTCGCTGATGGTCGATCTCGCGCGCGGCAATAATTTTCCGTGGGACGCCATTCTCGGCGCGGAAATCGCGGGCGACTACAAGCCCAAACCGCGTGTTTATCTGGCGGCGTGCGAAGCATTCGATCGTGCGCCCGATCGATGCATGATGGTCGCAGCGCACAGCAAGGACCTGGCGGCAGCCGGCAGCGTCGGATTACGCACCGCGCACGTCGCACGCCCGGATGAATACGGACCCAACACGGGCGAGAGCGGACCGACGGTGAAGGTCGACTATGCGGCGAAAAGTTTGCTCGATCTCGCAGATCAGCTAAGTGCCTGAGCCGTAGCCCTTCAAGGCACGCTGCCATGCCGGCCGTACGTCAGGACGATAGAGATTGTCACCCACGATACACCGGCGCTGGCTGCGTGAAGAAGCTGAGCAGGATGTGATAGACCAGCATGTAATTCTTCTGCTGAAAGCTCGCGTGCGAAATACCCGGCATGACCGTGAATTGCTTGTCCGGGTTCGGCAGTCTCTCGAAAAATTTAAGCAAGTCCTGGACTGACGCGATGCCGTCCCATTGGCCGCGCATGATCAGCGTCGGCACCGTGATCTTTTCCGGATCGACCACCGGTAACTTCGAGCACATGTCAACATAGGTGCCGGTCGGGACTGAATCGTCGAGCGCCGTAACCGCGTCGGCAAAGGCCTCGATCACACGTTCATCGGCGGTGCCGGGGTGGTCACGGTCGAAGATTGAGTGAATGAAGGCCTTGTCGATTGGCCGGCGGTTCTTGGCAATGAACTCCGCCAGCCTTTTGCGGCGCTGCTCGAGCGTTGGCGAACCGTCGCCGGTCCACACCATGGCATCGAGCGCAAGCCGTGCAACCAATTCCGGATGACGCTCGGCGAACATCGCCGCGCGCAGCGCGCCCGACGATATGCCGTAAACCAGAAAAGGCCGTGCGCCGCGCAGTTTCTGGATATATTGCGCGGCCGCGTAGCAATCGTCTGCACCCTGGCTGATCGGCGCGTTGTTGTCGCGATTTTTGGTCGAGCGGCCATAGCCTTCCATGTCCACGCACCAGCAATCGAAGCCATGGCGGGCAAAGAAATCCATGGCGGACGAATCAGGTCGTCCCGGCACCTGGAGATCGAACGTCGGCTGCGAGGCCATGGAAGAGCCGTGCACGAAGAGAACGATGCCCGTGCTTTTGGCGGGGTCGCCGGCGCATTTCTCCCAGAGGAAAAGCTTGGCATCGCCTTTGCCCGTCCAATGTTCCTGGCCCGCGACGGCCGCCGCCGCTGTTTTCATCTCATTCATTGCATCACCATGACACGCAGGGCCTGCTTGCTATTGGAATATCTCGTTGAATTTTCTTTTCACGCCGGCGGCATCTTTTTCGACCTGCGCGTAATCGATCGGCATTGGCTTCACGTCGGCAAGCCGCGGACTGTCTTTTGGCGGTTCGATGTCGCTGCGGGCGGCATAGCCGCCGCCGGCGGGAAACAGCTTTTGCGCCGCCGTGCTGACCATGAAGTTCGCGAACGCCTTGGCGGCATTCGGGTGCGGTGAGCCCTTGATGATGGCAGTCGGCGAAGGGATGATGAAGGTCCCGTCAGAGGGATAGATCGTTTTGATCGGATGGCCTTCCTTGCGCGCATCGGCCGCGTAGCTGTCGAGCGCGCCGACGGCGATTGCGCGTTCGCCGCTCTTGACCATGTCGGTGACCTGCTGGTTGCCCTGCACGATCATGATGTCGTTCTTTTTGAGCTGCTCATAATAGCTCCAGCCGAGCTTCCGCGAGAGCGTCGAAACGACCATCAATTGCAGCGCTGTGAATGACGGATCGGTCATCACCAGCTTGCCTTTGTATTTGGCATTGGTGACGTCGGTCCATGTCTTCGGATAATCGGCTGCCGCCACTTTGTCGCTGCGGACGTAGATCACCATCATATTCAGCCGTTGCGCCACGTAGTCGCCGTTCGGATCCTTTGCGACATCAGGCACCTTGTCGAAATCGGCCGGTTTGAACGGAACGAAAACGCCGTCCTTAGCGAGTTTGGCTGAGGCGGCGGGGTCGGAGGTCGTCATGACATCGGCGGCGTTCAATCCGCTTTGATGCTCCTGCATAAATCGGCGCAGAATTGCGGAGCCACCCGATCGAAACAGTTCGACGTGGATGCCCGTCTGCTCCTCGAACAGTTTGGAAAGTTTTTGTGCTGTTTTGATGGGGGTCGACGTGTACCAGACGACCTTGCCTTCTTTTTTTGCTGCCGCCATATCGACCGTGTCGGCGCCATAAGCAGGGGCAAACCATGCGATCGAAACCGCGCATGCGGCAATGATCCAAGTTTTAGTCATTGTTGTTTCCTCCACATCGACAGCTTATCGGGATGTCTCTGTCTGCGCAAAAACGTTGACCGTCTCAGGCGCGATCGAGATATCCACGTCGTCGCCGACCGCGATTCTCACGCTCGGATGAGTCTGGACGCGCAACAGCCGGTCCGCGACGGCGATATGATATTCGCTGATGTTGCCAAGGAAGGTATGATCGACGATCTTGCCTGATGAATTGGCGTTCGTTTCAGCCCGTTTGAGTTCGATATTTTCCGGGCGCAGAGCCACATCAACTACTGCGCCCCGCTCGATGCCGGCCGGCAGGGCCGCGATTACGCGGAGCCGGTCGGCAATCAGAATTTCGCCTTTGGCACCGTCGGCGGAAATGACCTTGCCGCTCAGCAGGTTTACGTTGCCCATAAAGTCGGCGACGGTACGGTTGATCGGCCGGTTGTATATTTCACGCGGGGAGTCGAATTGCTGGAGGCGGCCCTCGTGGATAACGGCGATCTGGTCCGAAAGGGCGAGTGCTTCCGCCTGATCGTGGGTGACGTAAATAAACGTGATGCCGATGCGGCGCTGGAGTTGCTTCAGTTCGGTCCGCATATGTTCCCGCAACTTGGCGTCCAGATTGGAAAGTGGCTCGTCGAGCAAGAGAATCTGCGGCTCGACGACGATGCTTCGCGCCAGCGCAACACGCTGTTGCTGCCCGCCTGAGATTTCGTTGGGCAGACGGCGCTCGTAGCCGGAGAGGCCGACCAGCGCGAGCGCCTGTTCGACGCGTTCGCGCGCTTTGGCGGAGGGCACTTTGCGCAGACGCAGTCCGAACACAACGTTTTCGAACACGGTCTTGTGCGGCCACACCGCGTAGTTCTGGAACACCATTCCCATGCCGCGGTGCTCAGGCGGCACGAGCGTATCCTTCGACGAGATCAGCCGGTCGTCGGCATGGATGGTGCCCGCGTCGGGCGCCATATAGCCGGCGATCAAGCGTAGCGTGGTTGTTTTTCCGCAGCCGCTCGGGCCTAACAGCGTGACGAATTGGCCGTCACGGATCTCAAGGTCAAGGTCGTTGATCGCAGGCATCCCCGCCTGACTGTAGGTTTTCGATATGCCGGTGAGTGTGACGCCAGCCATGCAATGCTCATGCCTTCTTATGCGGGTTTGTATTCGAGCCGCTCGCGGTCGCGTTCGCCGCCGAGACGGTTGGCGAGGAAGATCGCAATGCTGATGATAAGAACATTGATGATGGCGAGTGCCGCGACCGGCTCGATGTAACCGGTCTCATAGAGGTTATAGACCGCGACAGCGAGCGTGATTGATTTCGACGAGAATAACAGGATTGAAGCCGATAATTCCTGAATGGCGGGCACGAAGATCAAAAGCCAGCCGGCAAAAAGGCCGGGGCGGATCAGCGGCAGGGTTACCTCGCGCATCGTCGTGCCCCACGAGGCGCCAAGGATGCGGGCGCTTTCTTCAAGGGTCGGGTCGATCTGCCGTAACGATGAATTGGCTGCCCGCAAGCCAAGCGGCACGTAGCGGCCGATGTAGGCAAGCAGCAGAATCGCGAGCGTGCCGTATAGCGCGACGGGCATGGCAAGCCAGAACTGGATCAACGCCACCGCCATAACGATGCCCGGTAATCCAAGCGGTATAAGCGCGGCATAATCGAGGAAACGGCGGCCGGGGATCTTCGTCCGTATGTCGATCCAGCCGATGATCGTCCCGAGCATGATGGAGAGCGTGGCTGCCAGCGTCGCAAGGATTACACTGTTAATAATCGCGCGTTGCGTCACGTCGTAGTCGAACAGCACGAATTTGTAATTCGCCAGCGTCAGGTTTTTCCAGAACGCCAGGCCCCACGACTTCGAAAGCGATACGGCGATCAGCGAGGCATAAGGCAAAAGAATTGCGATGATGAATACCGCGACGGCAAAGCCAAGGAGCGCCCAGCGCGAGGCTCCGAGGTCGATCAACTGCGGTTGCGAGCCTTTGCCGCCAAACGTCACGAACGAGCGGCGTGCAAGAAACTTCCGCTGAACGAAAAGAGCAGCAACCGTGATGAGGATGAACACGAGCGACAAAGCTGATGCGAGCCCATATTCGGGCGGATAATCGAACAGTGAATAGATGCGTGTGGACAAGGTGAAGATGCGGCCTGGTAATCCGATGATCGCTTGCGAGCCAAACAGCGCAATTGAGTTGACGAAGGCGATCAGCGTTCCCGACAAGATAGCCGGCGCGACCAGTGGCGCGGTAATCGAGAAGGCCGTGCGCCACTTTCCGGCGCCGAGGATTTCTGCCGCTTCCTCATAGGAGGCATCGACGGATTGGAGGGCGGTCACTGCCATCAGATAAACAAACGGAAAGGTGTGCAGGACTGTGACAAGCACCAGGCCTTTCATCGAAAAGATATTGAACGTGAGCCATGTGACACCGAACTCGTCCCGTATCAGATGATTGATGATTCCGGCGTTGGGGCTGAACAGATTGACGAAGGCGATTGCGGTCAGGAAAGGCGGCGAAAGGTAAGAGAGTGTTGCGGTAATCCGGATGAACGGCTTTGCCGGGACATTCGTGCGCGAGATGGCCCAGGCCAGCGGAACTCCGATCAACACGCTGAACAGCCCCGTCCAGGCGCCGAGAATGAGACTGTTGATGAGCGCCTGCCGGTACAGGCGGCCGGATACCACCTCGTGGAAGAAGTCGAGGCTAAGCCCTCCGGAGGTTCGCACGCTGCCGACAAACAACGAGCACAACGGCAGCACCACCAGAACGACGAGCGCGACGACGGCAGCCGTCATGACGCAGCGATCGAAACGAAGCCACCCGAAGCCCGCGCGCGGCGCGGGAACTGTCTGATTATAGCCTGCTGCCGTCATGAACCTTCCTGAGCCGCGTTGGAGCCGTGCCATCCGGCGCGGGCGGCGCATCTTCGGGGTCCTTGCCGCGCTGTCAACAAAGGCGTCGCAACGAAGATGTTGTAAACCGTCCACAATTTCGTTGATTCGACGCCGCGCGAAGGGTTGCGATAGCGGAATGTCGGCTTGCCACCCCGGAAGGGCTGCGCTAAGCCTCAGCCCGCTCCCGTCCGCGAGCCGAATCCATCAACGACAAGGGCGATTTCGTGCGGGGCTGCGGCGCTGGCGCGCGTCGCACCATCGATCCGAATCGCGCGTTTTCCGGGTCGACGCGGGCATGAACTGAGGTCGGCGATGAGCGAATTGCTGCTGGATTATCTTCCTTTGGTCGTCTTTATCGCGGTTGCGATTGCGATCGGTCTGGCGCTGCTGATCGCGCCGTTTATCGTCGCTTACCGCCAGCCCGATCCCGAGAAACTGTCGGCCTACGAATGCGGTTTTAATGCGTTCGACGACGCGCGCATGAAATTCGATGTACGTTTCTACCTTGTCGCGATTCTCTTCATCATCTTCGATCTCGAGGTGAGTTTCCTGTTCCCTTGGGCGGCGGCGTTCAAGGACGTCGGCGT
>DASUKT010000117.1:0-3220 GCA_036278575.1 Pseudolabrys sp.
GAGATTCTGGTGGACCAGTTGGTTGTTCACGGCGTGCGGCATGTTTTCTGCGTGCCGGGTGAAAGCTATCTCGCCGCGCTCGATGCTTTTTATGATCGCGACATTGCGCTCACGGTGTGCCGGCACGAAAGCGGCGCCGCTGTCATGGCGGAAGCGGTGGGCAAGCTCACGGGAAAGCCCGGCGTCTGCTTCGTGACGCGTGGTCCCGGCGCGAGCAATGCCTCAGCCGGCATCCACATCGCGCAACAGGATTCGACGCCGATGATCGTGTTTGTCGGTCAGGTCGCGCGCGAGATGCGCGGCCGCGATGCGTTTCAAGAGCTCGATTACCGCGCAGTGTTCGGCACCATGACCAAATGGGCGACAGAGATCGACGATCTGGCGCGCGTTCCGGAAATCGTTTCCCGCGCGTTCTACATGGCGACTAATGGACGCCCCGGTCCCGTTGTCGTCGCGCTGCCGGAAGACATGCTGGTGGAGCAGGCGGTGGTTTCCGACGCGCCGCCGTTCGAGGCAATGGAGACATGGCCGGGTGCCCCGGACATGATCCGCTTACAGGCTCTGCTTGGCGAAGCGAAGCGGCCGATCGCACTGCTCGGCGGCAGCCGCTGGTCGCAGGAGGCGAGCGACGCAATGATGCGTTTCGCCGAGAAATTCGCGCTGCCGATCGCGACGACGTTCCGCCGCGCGCATCTGTTCGACGCGCTGCATCCCTGTTACGCCGGCGACCTCGGCATCGGTCCTAATCCGAAGTTGCTCGCGCATGTGAAGACGGCCGACCTCGTGCTGCTGATCGGCGGGCGGCTCAGCGAAATGTCGTCGCAGAGCTACACGCTGTTCGACATTCCCGGCCCGCAGACGAAACTGGTGCACGTGCATCCGGGTGCCGAAGAGCTCGGCAGTGTTTATCGTCCGCACCTCGCCATCAACGCCGCGCCGACCGCGTTCTGTGCGACGCTGGATCGCGTGCAACCGCCGAAGGAAATACCGTGGCGCGACGAGATCAAGATCGCGCACGCGGATTATCTCGCCTGGTCGGAGAGAGCGACCGCCGTGCCGGGCGCGGTCAATCTCGGCGAGATCATGGTGTGGCTACGCGAGAATCTGCCGCCGGAATCGTTCATCACAAACGGTGCCGGCAACTTCGCCGGCTGGATTCATCGTTTCTACCGCTTCCGCCGCTTCGGCACGCAGCTTGCGCCGACCTCCGGCTCGATGGGCTATGGCGTGCCGGCGGCAGTCGCGGCGAAAATTCTCAACCCGCAACAGACCGTCGTCTGCCTCGCGGGTGATGGCGACTTCCTGATGACGGGGCAGGACTTTGCCACCGCCGTGCAATACAACATTCCCGTCATCATCCTCGTTGCGGACAACGGCCTTTACGGCACCATCCGCATGCATCAGGAGCGCGAGTATCCGGGACGCACCGTCGCCACCACGCTGAAGAATCCGGACTTTGCCGCTTATGCGATGGCGTTCGGCGGCTACGGCGCGCTGGTCGAAAAAACCGCCGATTTTTCGTCGGCCTTTGCGCAGGCGGTTGCGACGGGCAAGCCGTCGATCATTCACCTCAAGCTCGATCCGGAGGCGATCACGCCGTCCGCGACGCTCACCGGCATCCGCGAGAAGTCGCTCGCGGGGGGAGGCGGGACGTCGGGAACGCATCGGAGTTGAGCACGTGGGTAGAAGGACGCAAGTTTCGTGCTATATTTCGGGCGATGACAAAATTGCTTCGAGACGTCATTGAACGTGTGCGCCAGTGGCCTGAGGAGCGCCAGGATGAGGCTGCGCACGTATTGCTGGACCTGGAGGCGCAGCAAGCAAACCGCGTCCGTCTGTCTGCAGAGCAGGTGCGAGAGGTCGAGCGGATTCATCGCTCTGTGCGCGAAGGCGCGGCCACGTTTGCCACTGACGAGCAGATGGCCGCTTTCTGGAAAAAATGCGGTCTGTGAAGATTCGCTTCACGGCCGACGCGCTTTCTCATTTGAACAGTATTTATGAGTTTCTCGCCGCGCGAAATGAGGCCGCGGCGCGGCGGATTATGTTTGATATTCGTGCGGCGGCCGAACGCCTGTGTGACTTTCATCGGATGGGTCGCCAAGGGGACACTAAAGGCACTCATGAATGGGTCGTGCGCGGCTCGCCTTACATCATCGTTTACGAATTCGACGAGCTCAATTCCGAAATCCGCGTACTTGCCGTTTTCACGGCGCACAGAATCGCGCCGAATAATTCGAGTCTTGCATTCCTCTGATGAATCATCCTTCACTCTTTTCATGGCCTACCGCCGCACCGAGAACGTCGTTCGCCGTCTGGCCGCGCGCGAAACCTCGATTCTGAGGGCCGCAGGCGCGGCGGCGGCGAACGGCGGCATGGCGGCCGTGCAGATCGCGCCTGTGGCTGCGCTTGCCGGTGTCGCCGCAGGCACGGTCTATCGCTACTTTCCGTCGAAAACGGAGCTGGTCGCCGAACTCGTCGCCGATATCGCGGCGCGCGAGATCGGCGCAATGCGCGAGGCCGCCAACAAAGCACCGGGGCCGCTGTCGGCGCTTGCTGCCGCCATCGCGACGTTTTCCGCGCGCGCATTGCGTGAGCGCCGCCTGGCGTGGGCCGTCATCGCGGAGCCGGTCGATGCCGAGATCGATGCGGTGCGGCTCGATTTCCGCAAAGCTGTTGCGGCTGAGATCGAGCAGCGAGTCAAGCGTGCTATTGTGGGCGGCCAGTTGCCCGATCAGGACGTCGCTCTTGCTTCGCGTGCGATCGTCGGCGCCTTGATGGAAGCGCTGATCGGGCCATTGGCTGAGAAGGGCGGTGACGACGCCGGGAAGATGCGCGAAGCGGCGCAGATGGCGACACTATTTGCGTTGCGTGCGCTCGGTATGATCGATGCACGGGCGCGCGGCCTTGTGGCGCAATGCGTGCTGCCGCTGCCGGTGGCGCACGCTTAACGCGACGCGGGAGAACTACCGGCCATTTTGTCAAGTGTCAGCGTGGCCACTTTGACGCCGCGTTCGGTTGGATCGTCGGTGACTTGAAAGCCAAGCCCGGTGCACATCTTCAACATCGTCTTGTTTTCCGCAAGCACTTGGCCGCGAACCATTTTAAGTCGCTTGCCGCGAGCATAGGCGATCATGTGCTGCATCATGATCCAGCCAAGCCCGCGCCCTTTGAGTCGCGAGCGAACGAGGATCGCGAACTCGGCCCTTTCGCCGCTGTCGTC
>DASUKT010000118.1:0-4682 GCA_036278575.1 Pseudolabrys sp.
GCGGCGAAAAACGCCGACACCGAGCCGCCGACCATGATGAAATGGAAATGCGCGACGACGAAGTAAGTGTCGGTCACGTGAATGTCGATCGGCACCGAGGCAAGAAACAATCCGGTCAGCCCGCCGACCGTGAACAGGCCGAGAAAGCCCATCGCGTAGAGCATCGGCGCCTTGAAAACGATTTGTCCGCCGTAAAGTGTCGCCACCCAGTTGAAGACTTTGATCGCCGAAGGAACGGCGACGACGAAAGAGAGAAACGAGAAGACGAGATTCGCATAGGGCGACTGGCCGGAGACGAACATATGGTGGCCCCACACCATGAAGCCGATCACCGCGATGCTCATCAGCGAGTAGACCATTGCCGAATAGCCGAACACCTTGCGGCGCGCGAAGCAGGCGAAAATCTCCGAGATCACGCCCATGGCCGGCAAGATCATGATGTAGACCGCTGGGTGGCTGTAGAACCAGAACAGATGCTGGAACAACAGCGGATCGCCGCCATCGTTCGGATTGAAGATCGGCACGCCGAACCAACGCTCCACGATGACCAGCAGCAGCGACATGGCCAGCACCGGCGTCGCCAAAATCATCACCACGCTGACCGCGTAGATTGACCAGACGAACAGGGGTAGGCGCGTCCAGGTCATTCCCGGCGCGCGCAGCATGTGTGTGGTGGCGATGAAATTGATGCCGGTCGCAATGGATGAGAAGCCGGTGACGAAAACGCCCGCCGCCGCGGCGATCACGTTTCCGTTGGCATAGAGGGTCGAAAGCGGCGTGTAGAACGTCCATCCGGTATCGACGCCGCCGGCGATGATCATGATGATCGTGAAGGTTGCGCCGATCACGAACAGGTACCACGACATTAAATTGAGCCGCGGAAACGCAACGTCCTTCGCGCCGATCATCATCGGCAGCAGGAAGTTGCCGAACGTGGTCGGGATGGACGGCACCAGGAAGAACCAGACCATGATGATGCCGTGCATTGTGAATAAACGATTATATTCTTCGTCGGTCAGGAAGAGGCCGTGCGGCTCCAGCAACTCAAGGCGCACAAGGCCGATAGCCGCGCCGCCGATGAAAAAGAAGGCGGTGATCGACAATGCATAAAGAATGGCGATGCGCTTGTGGTCGGTGGTGGTGAGCCAAGAGGCGACACTGTGACCCTCGTCCAGGTAGGATTCGCCGGTTTTCGAGTCAGGGAAACGATCGATCGTGATGTCGGTCATTGGCGTTCGCCTTGCTGGTTCAGCACGTTCTTGGTCGAGAGCGATTTCAGGTAAGCGATGAGGCGGACGAGGTCTTCCTCGCTGACGACACCGCGGAAGCTCGGCATCAGCGGCTTGAAACCGGCGACGATGTCGCGCCGAGGCTGCAAAATGGAATCGCGCAGGTAAGCTTCGTCGGCCGTCACCACGCGGCCGTCGCTAAGGCGCACCGGGTGTCCGTAAACGCGATTAAGGTCGGGCGCATGCACGCTGGCATTCGGTCCGTGACAGCCGGAGCAGCCGAGCGAGCGGAACAGCTTCTCACCTTCCGCCGCGAGTCCTTGCGTCGGCGCTTCGGTTTCCGTCCAGCGCGCATAGTCCGGCTGCGTCATCAGCACGATGCGGCCGGTCATGCGCGAATGCTCGGTGCCGCAGAATTCGGCGCACAAAAGGTGATAGGTCCCGGCCTTTTGCGCGTTGAACCATAAATAAGTGTAGCGGCCGGGCAGCACGTCTTGCTTGATGCGCAGCGCCGGCAGGAACATGCTGTGAATGACGTCTTGCGACGTCATGACGAGCCGCACGGGCGTGTTGATCGGCGCGTGGATTTCGTTGATCTCGCGGATGCCGTTCGGCTGCTGCGCGTGCCACATCCACTGCTTGGCAACGATATGAATATCGAGCGTGTTCTTCGGCGCATTAAGGGCCGAGAGCTCGCTCGCTGCCGCCCACCAGAAGATGAAGAAAAACAGAAAAACGGTCGCGCTGATCCAGCCGATTTCGACCTCGTTCTTGAAAATCTGCGGCAATGTGTGTCGTGGCGCCGCCGAGCCCTTGCGGTAACGAATGCCGAAGAAAACCACCAGTCCCGTCACGAGGCCGACGACCAGAGTCGAAATGCCGGTCAGAAGATAGAAAAGCCGGTCCACCGCGACGGCCTGGTGCGACACGTCGGATATGAACCTGAACGGATTCATGACGCGGTGCTCCGGCGCGTCTTGAATCCGAGCAGCAGGATCGTGCCTGCGAGTGCCGCAACGGTCGCGATACAGGCCACGGTGAGCCAGCGCGTGATCGTTTCGGTGTAGATACCGAGTTTGGGGTCGAAGCCGTAGCAGAGCAGGCGGAGGTTGTCGGCGAAACTGCCGACGCGCCCATCGCCGGCATCCACCAGCGCCAGCCGCAGGTCGCTCCCGGTCAGCCCGAGGCCCGACAACATGCGCGTGATGCGGCCTTGGGCGCTGACGACATAGGCGACGGCGGGATGGGCGAACTGATCGTGCTCGCTGTCGTAGGCGTAGCGATATCCTGCCGCGGCTGTGACTTTTCGGATCGAATCGGCGCTTCCGGTGAGAAAGACGCTCGCTTGGGCGAGAGCGGGATCACCGGCCAGGCGTGACGCCTTCATTGCTTGCGCTTCGGCAAGACTATCCTTGGGGTCCAGCCCAATCACGACGAGGCGGAAATCACGGCCGGGCGTAAGCTTCGTTTTTTCCAGTCCGCCGGCGGCGAACGCCAAAATGGGCCCGCACAAATTCGTGCACGTATAGTCCGCAAAGATGAGCACGGCCGGCCGCGTGCCAACGGCTCGGCCAAGCGTAAGCGGCTTTCCGTTTTCATCGGCAAAGATGGTAGCGAGCGGAAGTTGCGCATCGGCCACGGGCGTCGCGGCAACTTTGCCAAGCTCGCTTCGCGAAAAGCCGGCGTGCGCGCAGGTACTCGCAGCGATCATGGTGAAAAGGATGAATGCCAACCGTTTCATTGCGGAGCACTTTGTTGCGGATGGGCGGTAGCCGCAGCAATCGGCGCATAGGCGTTCGCACCTTTTGCCGCGATGATCGCCATCGCGCGGCCGAGCGGAATTGAAAAGACGCCGTTCTTCTTGTCGATCCAGCGATAGCCGTCGAGCCGCTTGCGTTGTTCGGCGAGCACGCGGTCGCGCTCGACCGACGGGTCTGCTTGCAGCTTCGGTCCCGATTGCGGCTGCGATGGCAGGTGAAAGCGCCGGTCGGCATTCGGCAAGAATACGAGCCAAAGCACGACCATTGAAACGATAACAAAGGCCAGCAAAAAAACCGCGCCGAGTGCAAACGGTCGTGCCGTCAGCGCAGCTGATTCCAGTTTGTCAGGCTTGTCGAATTCAGCCGCCATCGGACGGACTCCAATAGCGCGCAATCGCTTCGTGCCATCCGGACACGATGTAGGCGCCGATGAGGCCTGCCGTGACGACGAGCGCGAGCGCGGCGGCAGCGATCGATATTGCGCCGAACGCCGGCGCCAGCAGCCAAATGTCATAAAGCGCAAGACCCACGAGGATGAGGCCGCCGACGAAACGCAGCCGTCGGCGGCTTGCGCGTACCCTCGCAAAGAGTAGCAGCACGACGGGTAAAAACGAGGCGAGTATGAAGGTCGCCACGGCAAGCGCGCGCCAAGGCTCTTTGATGCGTTCGGCGAACCAGAACACCTTGTGCGGCAGGTCGCCGTACCAGATCACCAGCACGGCCATGAAGTCGATGTAGGTGATGGCAAGCGTGAGTGCGAGCAGCAATCCGCCAAGATCGGGAAGGCTGCGCCGCTCGATCCGGCCGGGATTGAGGATTGCGGCCAAAGCGAGCGCCGCCATCATTTGCGTCACCGCCACGCTCGCGCCGAACGAGGTCGAGGCGAAGGGCGGTTCGGCCGAGAGGAACCAGTCGCGCGGAATGGCGCTGATGACAATTGCGTAGAACAGCAGCCCGCCGGCGGCGGGCAGCACTCCGGCAGCGTGCACGCGCGTCAGCCAAATCGCGAAGATGCTCAATCCAACCAGCGCGATCAGTGCGCGTGCAGTGAACGAGGTGAAGTTGAGATAGATCGCGCCGACATCGCGCGGTGCGTGTTGCCATGGATAGACCAGCGACAGGCCGGGCAATAACAGCAAGAGAAAGATCACGATGAGCGGTGTACCCAGAGCCATCGGCTCGAGAACCGGAGCGAGGCTCTCGCCCCAGCGTCCACCGGTCAGGCGATGAATCATCAACAGCGCAAGGCTGCCGAGCGGAAACGCGCTCACATAGACCAGCGCGATCAGCCATCCCGCAGCGGCAAGCCGCGGCGCCTGCCACGCGAACACCAACAGCGCGATGGCTGCAACGATCGCGGCCAACAATAAAAGATGAGGGCGAAAGCTGTTCATGGCAGCTTCGCTCCGGCTTCCGGCGCGATTGCGACGGTCGCATGGCGCTGCAATTGCAGCGCGCGGATGTAGGCGACAATGGCCCAGCGATCGCGCGGCTCGACGCGATCGGCGTAGGAATACATCGCGCCATAGCCGTGGCTGATGACATCGTAGAAATGCGATGGCGGCGCGCTCATCAGCCGCGGCAGGTGATAGGACGGGGGCGCCGGAAAGCCGTGATGCACGATGATGCCGTCGCCATCGCCGCCAAGCCCATGGCAGGGCGCGCAGTAAATCTCAAAGCGCTCGCGTCCACG
>DASUKT010000119.1:0-6866 GCA_036278575.1 Pseudolabrys sp.
GCGACAATGCGATTAAGCTCGGCAAGCGCTTCGATCTGATCGACAACCACGCGACGCATCTGCGCGGCGCTCTCGGCGGTTTCCTGCGGCAGTTCAAGGATGCCGCGGCGCAATTCGGCGCGCGTCGCCTCAAGCTCGCGTTGCATCTCGGCCGTCATCTGTTTCATGCCTTGCACGACCTCCGCAAAGCGCTCACTCGCCTCGCGGAAGATTTCGTGCGTGTCGCCGGACGACTGGTCGTAAATCGTCCGCATGGCTTCGGCCGTCCGTTGCCGCTCTTCCTCTGTCGCGGCGCGCACGCGTTCAAATTGCTCGCCGATGATGCGCGTGCCTTCGTTGCTGCTCTCCGAAACGACACGCGCGATTTCGCGCGCGCGCGTCGAGGCAGACTCAAGCGATTCATCGAGCAGACCCGAGAAACGCTTGAGACGTTCATCAATGTCTTGCGTGCGGATATCGAGCGTGGCGACGAGCGAATCGAGCGTGACACGCCGTTCGCTGACGGCATTTTCGGTGCGCTGATTGCTAAGCTCGACCTGCTCGGCAACCTTGCCGAGATCGTGACCCTGCGTTTCGAACTGGGACGCCAATTGGCCGAGATCGGTGACAACGCGCGTCGTCACCTCGCGGAAGCCACTGATGCTTTCTTCCAGTTTTTCGCTCGCACGCCCGGTGCTGTTGCCGACATCGTTCATCGCGCTGACGAAATCGGATACGCGCAGCATCAGCGTATTTTCCAACGCCGCAATGTTCTCGTGCGAGCCGCTCAGGACTTCCTGCAGCATGATGTTGGCTTCGCGCAGCCGCTCGAACAGGGCGGTCGTATCGGAGCTCAACATGCTGTGGGTCTCGCGCATTTCGGCGACCGCCACGGTGGAGGTCTGCTTCGACTGCTCGATGGCAGTTTGCGTTGTCGTATTCAATTCGGTGAGCGCGCGTGAGACCGCGCTTGTTGCGCCGTCGCCGGCCTTGTTGATGAGGCGGGCGATGTCCTCGCTGTTCTCGACAACCGCGCGTGCGAAAGCGAGCCCTTTCTCTTCGATCGCCTGCAAGGCGTTCTGGGTGGCCTTTTCGATCTCCCGGGAAAATTCCGCGCCTTGTTCCGCAATAGCGCCCAGCACACCGCCGCTGCGATCAGAGAGTACGGAGGTCATTTCCGTCGTGCTGCGGCTCACGGTATTGGCGATCTCGTCGGCTTTGGCGACGAAATTGCGGGCAACGTCCGCGCTTACCGTGAGCAGCGCACTTTCGACCTCGCTGGCGCTGGTGCGGATGGCTTCGGTCGTGGCGGTCGCAAGCTGGGAGAGGGCCTGTTCCGCTTCCGACGAGTTTTGTTTGATCGCCCCACTGAGCTGCTCCACGCGCGCGTTAAGCGCGTCGGCGGCGGCCTTGGTACGTTCCTCGATCTGGTTGGTGACCGTTTCGGCGCGGCCAACCAGCAGTTCTTCGAAGCGGCCGACGCGATTATCGAGCGTGTTGGCGACTTCCAGCGCGCGTGCTCCAAGGGTGCTGTCGATTTCGCCGATCTTTGCACCGATGACGTCGGATACTTCGGCTCCGCGTCGATCTATGGTTCCGGCAAGCTCGTCGATGCGCTGGTTAAGCGCATTGACCACATCCTTGCCGCCGGTGCTTAGCGTCTGCGCAAGATTCGCAATACGCGCCTCGAGGTTTTGGTCGAAGGTTGTCAGGCGCTGGTCGAGCAGGCTGGTAACCTGTTCGCTACGGCTGGTGACGCGCTCGTCGAAGGAATCGACATAATTGCGCATAGCGTCCGACACATCGTGCGTGCGCTGCCCGAGCCGGTCGAGCAGGTCGCCGCCGTAGGTCTTGACCGTACGGTCGAACTCGACCATGTGGCGAACGATCAGATTGCCGAGCGTGCCGGTATCGCGGGCGATTTTTTCACTGAGTTCAGTGCCGTTTTGGTTGAATATATTCTCGAAAGCTTGGAGACGCTCGGCCAGCATATCCTTGACCGTCTCTCCGCGACTGGCGAGGGCGGCGGCAAGCGTCTGCGAGCTTCGATCGAAACCTTCGGCAACCTCGTTGGTGCGCAATACGATTGCGTCCGTTGCACGCGAGCCCGTCTGCTCGATTTGCGATACGATGTCGGCACCGCGCTTGCCGAGGTTCAGAAGGAACGAATCTCCGGCCGTCTGCAGCGAGCCGTTCACGTCCTGGATTCGTGCGGCAACCTCATCGCCGATGCGCTTACCGGCATCCGCGACAGAATCGGTGAGCTCGCGCGAGCGATCGGACATGTGATCGATCGTCGAGGTCGTCTTCTGCGCGAAGCCTTGGGCAACCTCGTCGAGGCGCGTGGTCAGCATTTGCTGAAGCCGCGCAGCAAACTCCGCGAATTCCTCGTGTACGTGATCGGCCTTGAAGGTGAGGCTGGCGTTGAGCTGGTCACTTGCCGCGGAAATCGCGGTGACTGTATTTCCGCCGGCCGTTTCGAGCCGCTGCAGCAATTCATTACTACGGCCATTCAACGTCTCGATCATCGACTGGCTGGTGCCGGAAATTGCCGTTGTCGCCTTGTCGCTTGTGTTCTCGAGCCGGGTGAGCAAATCGCTGCCGCGGTTGCTTAGCGCGTCGATCATCGAATCGCCGGCGTGGCCGAGTGCCAGCGTGATGTGCTCGCCCTTTTCGGTAAGCGTATGCGTTACCCTTTGCGCGACTTCGCTGACCCTTTCGGCGACGAGGTCGCCGACCGACGCGATGTCGTGCGAAAGGTCGAGATGAACGCTGGAGATCGCATTGCGAACGTGTTCCGCCTGACCGACCAAAGTCTCGCGCTGGCTGGAGAGCTCGCTGAGCAAATCGCGAATGCGAATTTCGTTGTCGTTATAGGCGCGCTCGAGTGCGGAAACTTCGTTATGGACCAATGCTTCCAGTTCGGCGGCGCGGGCAAGGGCGCGTTCGACGCCGTCTCCCATGGCGGCAACTTCGCGTCGGATAGCCTGACCGACGGTCACCACGGACTCGCGCGCGGCGATTTCGGGCTGCGTCAGGCGAACGGCGACTTCGGCGAGCGACTCGGCAACGTGACGGAGGTCCTGCGAGCGGTGAATGAGCAGGGCGAGTACATAGATGAAAATGACCGGGATAACGATGGCGGCGGCAAGGCCAAAAATCGCCGGGGCGCCGACACGCGGCACGCCGAGCAATTGCAGGAGCTCGGCCTTGAAAAGATAAGCGAACGCAAGCGCGCAGATCGTCCAGATGCCGGCAATAGCGGTAGCGACGGTGTAAGGCGTGCGTGAGGGTGGCCTGCGTAGCGCCTGTAGAAGTTGCCCGACAGAAGCACGGTCGTCGTTTGCTGCCCGGCGCGGCAAGGAGGCTTCGTCGGATTGTCCCGCCGCTGCGTTTTGTTCTTCGAACAAATCCGAATTATTGGCGGTCGCCGGCTGGATGTACGGTTGTTCGGGCCGAGACACGGCCGGGCCACCGGTATCTCCGACGCCAAGAGCCTCCTCGATAGCCGAGAGTGCCTCTTCGGTCGGATCCTTCGCCTTTTGCGGATGAGTGGCCATAGCGGTGATCGCCTCGTCATTATGCGATACGGACATGCAGTCCGGCCGCCGATATCAGCCGGCAGCGGCACGGGCGCGCAAAAACATGCTTTTGGCGGACGTCCCGGGCCGCCGCGGGCGGTCTTTCGCCGCCAATCATTCATCCTATCGGCTTGGCAATGCAAAGAAAACCGTCGTGTTAACGACTTTTATTCATCGTTAATCTTCATTTAACCATGACAGCGACGGGGCTTAGACGCGTTCCGCGGTGGCTGTCCGAAGAACGACGGCACGCGGCAAAAGGCAGCGAGGGTAGCGCCGCGTTAAGGATGCGCATCTTTGTTGGTGATCCAGGGTGAATTGCCGGCCCGGAATTTACCGGCTTTTGGTCGTTTGCCTGTCAAACTCCCCGGCAATAAGCGGGCGCAAAGCTCCAGGAGACGATGGGGAGGAATGAATAATGAACCAGCTTGCATTCCGGGAGATCGACGGCCCGCCAAGAGCGAGGGAACCGGCATCGATCGATCGTGCGCACCTTTCGCAGATGACGCTCGGCGACCAGACGCTCGAGCGTGAAGTGTTGCAGTTATTCGACCGGCAGGCCGAAATGCTCGTGGCGCGCATGGAAAAGGTGGCATCGTCTTGCGTGCCGCCGCTCGCGCATACGCTGAAAGGATCGGCCCGCGGCATCGGCGCATGGGATGTGGCGAGCGCAGCGGAAACGCTCGAACTGGCAGACGGCTCTGCGACGGAATTCGAGGCTGCCAAGCGGCGACTGGCCGGCGCTGTGGAAAAGGCACGCGTCGCAATCGCCGAGCTTTTGCGCGCGCACTAAGAGGCGTCGACAAGCCCGAGATGGAACCGGACAATCCCGGAAACGTTGTAGCAGGCCGACAAATAGCGAATCTGTCTGAAATCTGCGCCAGCCAGGCGGGTCAACGAAGGGATGGCGTACTGCGTTATTAGCCTATATTAGATGCGCGTCCGGCGTTTTGCCGGGCCTCCTTCCATCCGACCCCATGCCGAAAATCACCTATATCGATTCCAGCGGTACCTCGCGCACGGCCGATGCAGAAGTCGGCGCGACGGTTATGGAGACCGCGATCCGCAACAACATTCCGGGGATCGAAGCCGAGTGTGGCGGCGCCTGTGCCTGTGCCACTTGTCATGTTTATGTGGACGAAGGCTGGCGCGAGAAAGTCGGTGAACCGTCGCCGATGGAAGAGGATATGCTCGATTTCGGCTACGACGTGCGGCCGAATTCCAGGCTGTCGTGTCAGATCAAGGTCACCGACGAACTCGACGGTCTGGTGGTGACGACGCCGGAGAAGCAGGCTTAGCGGCCACGCTTCACCCGTCATTCCAGCGGAAATCGGCTTTCGCGGGAAGAGGTGGACCTCTAAAATCTGCGGCCATGGCTACGATCAAAACCACCTGTTGCGTTGTCGGCGGCGGACCGGCGGGGATGATGCTCGGCTTTCTGCTGGCCCGCGCAGGCGTGCGTGTAACGGTGCTGGAGAAGCACGCCGATTTCCTGCGCGATTTCCGCGGCGACACCGTGCATCCCTCGACACTCGAGATGATGCATCAACTCGGGCTGCTCGATGAATTTCTGAAGCTGCCACATTCCAAAGTGCGCCACGTCACGATGCAGGTCGGCGACGAACGCGTGACGATCGGCAATTTCGATACTCTGCGGACGCAGTGTCATTACATCGCGTTGATGCCGCAGTGGAATTTTCTCAATTTCCTGGCGGAGCACGGGCGGCGCTACGAGACTTTCGATCTCCACATGCTTGCCGAAGCCACCGATCTGATCGAGGAGGGCGGACGTATTGCCGGCGTGCGAGCAAAAACCCCGCATGGCGAACTGACGATAAGGGCCGATCTGGTGGTCGGATGTGACGGCCGTCATTCGACCGTACGGGAGCGCGGCGGATTTAAAGTTGTCGATCTTGGTGCGCCGATGGATGTCCTGTGGTTTCGGCTCTCGCGCAGGCCGGACGATACCGATGAAGTCTTCGGCCACATCGAGGCCGGCCGCATGATGGTGATGCTCAATCGCAGCGATTACTGGCAGTGCGCCTATGTGATCCCGAAAGGCGGCATCGATAGAGTCAAAAGCGCCGGACTCGACAAGTTCAGAGAGACGGTGGCGGCGATTTCGCCGTTCGTGCGCGACCGCGTCGATGAGGTCAAAAGCTGGGACGACGTAAAGCTCCTCACCGTTGCCGTTGACCGCCTGGAGCGTTGGTATCGACAGGGACTTTTATGCATTGGCGATGCCGCGCACGCGATGTCGCCAATCGGCGGCGTCGGCATCAATCTCGCGGTGCAGGACGCTGTTGCGGCGGCCAATATCTTGGCCCGGCCGTTACGGGACGAATCGGTAACCGTCGACACGCTCGCAGCCGTGCAGCAGCGGCGGATGTTTGCCACGCGGATCATTCAGGCTCTGCAAATCGTGATGCAAAACAGGCTTATCGCTCCGGCTTTGATCGGAGGTAAGCGCCCGAAAGCGCCGCTTATTCTCAAGATGATGCAGTGGCCCCTCTTCAATCGCATTCCGGCACGTTTTTTTGGATTGGGTGTGCGGCCGGAACGTATCCAAACGCCTGACATTGCCCGCGGATAGATTCGACGTCATTCCGGGGCGCGAGCGAATGCGAGCGAACCCGGAATCCATAATCCCGGCGCTGCGGAGTACGGATTCCGGGTCCGCCGCGGAGCCTGTCACCGGGCGCTTCGCGCGGACCCGTTGACGGCGTCCCGGAATGACTGTTTGGCTAAGGTTGCATCCCGGCCGGTGCGACCTGCGACGATTTCAGCCCCATTTCGTCGAGCGCCTTGCGCACGAGTCCTGAGCCGATCGCCTCGTCAATGAACGTGCTGACGTAAGCGAGTGCGTCCGGCCTGCCTTTCGGCAGCGCAATGGCCGTGGACGAATTCATGAAGCCGCCCTCGAGAATGCGGGAGCCGGGCACCTTCGCCTGCAAGCCGGTCAGCGACTCGCGCGAGAACGCCACCGCATCGAGCTTGCCTTCGCGCAGCGACTCGACGGCGGCGTCGGCCTTTTCGAAAGCGACATGCGTCGCGTTCGGTGCGCTGCGGTTCGAGGCTCGGAAGGTCGCAGTGTTGGCAATGCCGCCGATGCGCACGCTGGCGGCATTAGCGGCAGCAACTGAGTCGAAGCTTGCGCCGGAGCGCACGAGGTACGTGCTTTGCAACAAGTGATAGGCGTGCCCGAAGTCGACGAATTTCTTGCGCTCCTCATCGACCGGCATGAAAGCCACGTCCCATTTGCCGCTCGCCGCCGAATTCTGCACTTCGCCGGAGCCGTTGTGCACG
>DASUKT010000120.1:0-5054 GCA_036278575.1 Pseudolabrys sp.
GGCCGCGCTTTTTGGCTCAGCTGTTGGCGTGCCTTTCGGGCATTGGCGCCCTACGAGCCGGCCCAGCCGACCACCAATCAGCGAGCTCCTCGCGGCGGGTCATAGTGCCCGCGAGCGGAGCCCCGGCGCCGCCCGAGTGCGAAGGCACCGTCTGCCTCCGCCCGCAGGCGCCGCACCTTGCTCCATCATCGAGACGTCTCGCGACGACGCCCTCAGCCGAGCAAGGCATGCGGAATATAGTCCTATAACGGAACTTTGTCAACCGTCGCATTTACCCCCCTGTCGTTGGCGGGTGTTGACGCTGTGTGCCTCTCGCCCCAATAGTTTGTTGCATGGTTATGCTGCGAGCAATTTTAGTCAGTCTGATTGCCATTTCGGTGTCCATCCCGATGGCAGGAAGCATTTCCGCTTCCGCAAGCTCGCTCGAAACCGTCATGCCGGCCAATACCGATATGCCCTGCTGCCCGAATTGCGGTGGCCAGAACACCGATAAGAACTCAGCTACGTGTGCGTTCAAATGCAATAATCTCGTCGGCGTCATTCTGCCGGCAGCAGCGGCTGTTCAATCGTACTTCGCCACCGCGCGTTACGTGCCGTTTGTGAATGAAATATCGCGGGAGCATATGACCAGCCCGCCCATGCGTCCACCACGGGTCTGATGATTTTCCGAAATTGAGACTGCGTTGCGCGACAACATGCGCGCATCGCTCATCCTTCACGGAATCGGAGATCCGACGATGCGTTATCATCGCTTAGCCGCTTTTGCGGCATTGGCTTTAATTTTCCTCGCCCCGCAAAGTTTTGCCGCCGAAGGTAATGCCGCTCGCGGGCAACGCATATTCGGTGCGTGCGCGCCCTGCCATTCATTGGAGCCCGATCGAAACATGACGGGTCCAAGTCTCGCGAACATATGGAATCGAAAGGCGGGAGCCCTGGCGAGTTTCGACCGGTATTCGGACGCGCTTAAATCCGCAAACATCGTATGGAACGATAAAACGCTCGATGAATGGGTCGCCAACCCCCAGCATCTCGTGCCCGGAAATCACATGACTTTTCCCGGCGTCGAGAGCGCCCAGCAGCGCGCTGACCTTCTTGCATTCTTGAAACAGGCAACCAAACCGGGCGGATCACAAGCTTTTCAGAAAAACGGAGCAATGGGCGGCATGGGAGGAATGAGCGGCATGATGGGAGGCGGCAAGGAAAAAGACCTTAAAAAACTTGAACCGGGCCAGCGCGTGCAATCCATTGATTATTGCAAGGACACCTACACGGTCATGATGGCAAACGGCGCAACGCGCAAATTTTGGGAGCGCAATCTCAGACTGATGACGGATTCAAGCGGCCGCGGACCAAACAAGAACGCACCGGTCTTGCTTCCGGCAGGCATGCTCGGCGATCGGGCGGATGCTATTTTCTCAGACCCAAGTGAGATCAGCCGGTTCATTAAGGATAAATGTAGCAATTGAAGCGAACACGCTTCGTTGAGCCGGGCCTCTCAAGCGTGGAAACCGGCGGCCAGACCATCCCGGATTTCGCTGCGCTCAATCCGGGCTACGGTTTCCATTCGTTCCCCGGATGCGCTGCGGCAGAGAACCCGCATGGAGATGGAAACGAACGTCACGCGATCAGCTTGTAAGCCGGGATCGTGAGGAACGGCACGAATTCGGACGACAGCGACAGATCGCGGAAGAGCTTGATCGCTTCCGGGAAGCGACCTTTGGCGAAATTGCGCGCGCCAACTTCCGTCTTCACGCGCTCCATCTCCTCGTGCATCGCGCGCTCGAAATAAGCGCGCGAAACTTTGATGCCGCCTTCGAGCACCGCGCCGTATTTGAGCCACTGCCAGTTCTGCGCGCGCGAAATTTCCGCGGTCGCGGCATCCTCCATCAGGTTGTAGATCGGCACCGCGCCGCGCCCGCGCAGCCAAGCTTCGATATATTGCACGCCGACGCGCAAGTTCAGGCGAAAGCCTTCGTCGGTTTTCGTGCCCTCGTGAATTTTCAATAGATCGTCGCGGCGCACGTTGACGTGCAGACGAACGCGATCGACCTGGTTGGGCTGGCCGAGCATGCGGTCGAAGACTTCGCGCGCGACCGGCACCAGATCGGGATGCGCGACCCAGGTGCCATCATAACCGTCGCGCACCTCGCGCTCCTTGTCGGCGCGCACCTTGGCGAAAGCCGCTTCGTTCGCTTTCTCGTCGTTCTTGACGGGAATTTGCGCCGCCATGCCGCCCATCGCGAAAGCGCCCCGGCGGTGACATGTGCGCACCAGAAGCGCCGCATAGGCGCCGAGGAACGCTTCGCCCATGACCACCTGCCCGCGATCGGGCAGCACGTAATCGGGATTTTTTGCAAACGTCTTGATGAAGGAGAAGATGTAGTCCCAGCGGCCGGCGTTCATCCCGGCGATGTGGTCGCGCATTTCGTAGAGAATTTCGTCCATCTCGAACGCCGCCGGCAGCGTTTCGATCAGCACGGTGGCGCGGATCGTCCCGTTTGGAATGCCGATGTATTGCTGCGCGAACACGAACACGTCGTTCCACAGCCGCGCTTCAAGGTGGCTTTCGAGCTTCGGGAGATAGAAATAAGGCCCGCTTCCCTTTTCGATCACTGTCTTGGCGTTATGGAAGAAATAGAGGCCGAAATCGAACAGCGAGCCCGAGATCGGCGCGCCGTCTATCGTCACATGCACCTCGTCGAGATGCCAGCCGCGCGGACGCACGATCAGCACGGCGGGCGCGTCGCCCACGGCATATCTCTTTTTCGATTGCGGATCGGTGAAGTCGATCTTGCCGGCCCAGCGGTCCTTCAGGTTGAGCTGGCCTTCGATGTTGTTGTCCCAGGTCGGCGAGTTGGCGTCCTCGAAATCGGCCATGTAATCGGTCGCGCCGGAATTGAGCGCATTGACGATCATCTTGCGGTCGACGGGCCCGGTGATCTCGACGTGGCGCTGATGCAGGTCGGGCGGAACGGTCGCGACCTTCCAGTTGTCGTCGTCGCGAATGTGCTTCGTATCGGGGTGGAAATCCGGCAACTCGCCGGCATCGAAGCGCCTCTGCCGTTCGGCGCGGGCCTGCAGCAGTTCGTGGCGCGTGCCGTCGAAGCGGCGATGCAGTTCGGTGAGGAAAGCGAGCGCGTCATCGCTGAGGATTTCCTTGTAACGCGAGCGCATCTGGCCATGGATGACGAGGCCCATTTGCCGCCGCCCTTCGGCAGCACTCGACTTGTCCGCTCGTCCCCGCGAAAGCGGGGACCCAGAGCCACGTCGCGCTGGATTCCCGCTTGCGCGGGAACGAGCGCGTGGACTGCGTACGGCCTTTTTCGCAAGTTTGCGCTTTGCTGCGACCTTGCGCGGCGCGGCCTTGCGGCTTTTTTTCTTCGATTTACGCGCAGCCGACTTCTTCACCGCGGCCGCTTTTCTTTTCCTTGCGGTCTTCATCGTGTCCTTCCAATCAATGACGGCTAAGAGGCGGCGGCGTCCCGACCTATCGCCTTAAGTTGCTCCGGCAACGGGCCGCCGGTCGCCCAATCAAGCAATTCGACCGTGTGTACCGCCGGAATCGCCGTGCCGGCGGAAATCTGGGTCAAGCAACCGATGTTTCCGGCCGCGACCACGTCAGGCTTTAAACTTTCGATATTTGCGACCTTGCGCTCGCGCAGTTTTTTCGACAGTTGCGGCTGCATGATGTTGTAGGTGCCGGCTGAACCGCAGCACAAATGACCCTCCGGCACATCTCTCACAATGAATCCGGCCTTGGAAAGTAGTTCTTTAGGCGCAGCCGTGACGCGCTGCCCATGCTGGAGCGAACACGCGGAATGGTACGCGACCGTGAGCCCCGTCCCGTTCACGGCAGCGTCGAGGTGAAGGCGCGCGAGATATTCGGTGATGTCCATGGCCAATCCGGAGACCTTCGCGGCTTTTGCCGCATAGGCCGCTTCCGTCCGGAACATAAAGCCGTAATCCTTGATGGTTGTTCCACAGCCCGAAACGGTGACGACGATCGCATCGAGCCCCTTGCCTTCGATTTCGCGCGTCCAGGCATCGATATTGTTGCGCGCTTGCGCGCGCGCCTCGTCCTCACGTCCCATGTGATGCACGAGCGAGCCGCAGCAGGCTTCGCCCGCGGCGATCACCACTTCGATGCCGTGGCGGTTGAGGAGGCGGATTGTGGCATCGAGCGTCGCCGGCGACAGCACCGGATTGATGCAGCCGGAGAGCAACGCCACACGGCCCCGGCGCGGCCCCTGCGGCGGAAATGTCTTGCCGGTGCGGTCCACGGGCGCGGCCGGAATCCGTTTCGGCGCGAGGCGAAGCATGGCCGCGAAACGCTTGAGCCCGACAGCGTCAAACAGCGGCGCGAACGGGCGCGCGAGAAGGCCGCCGACCAGCGCGAGGCGAAACAGCTTCACATCGGGCAGCACGCGCGAGAGCAGCGCGCGCATCGTGCGGTCGGCGAACGGGCGCTTGTAGGTCTTCTCGATGTGCGCGCGCGCCGGGTCGACGAGGTGCATGTAATGTACGCCCGACGGGCACGTGGTCATGCAGGCGAGGCACGAGAGGCAGCGGTCGATGTGCTTGACCACGTCGCGGCTTGCCGGCCGGTCGTGCTCGAGCATCTCCTTGATGAGGTAGATACGCCCGCGCGGGGAATCGAGCTCGTCGCCGAGCAGCACGTAAGTCGGGCAGGTCGCGGTACAGAAGCCGCAATGCACGCAGGCGCGCAGAATCTTGTCGGCCTCCGCCACGTTCGGATCGGCAAGCTGCGCGAGGGTGAATGAGGTTTGCATTACGTTCGCTACACCATCTTTGTCATGCGCGGGCTCGAACCGCGCATCCGTCCTTTTCGCAAAATGGATGGATTGCGGGGTCAAGCCCGGCAATGACAGCACGACAACCTGATGTTCTTGCTGCCATCACACCCCCGCCCACATGCGGCCCGGGTTGAGCACGCTCTTCGGATCGAAGCTTTCCTTCACGCGCTTGCTCAGGGCGGCGACGCCGGATTCCTGCGGCTCGAATACATCGACCGCGGCACGCACCGCAGCCGGCGC
>DASUKT010000121.1:0-2034 GCA_036278575.1 Pseudolabrys sp.
TTAGCCTCAACCCGTGAACGCGCGCCCCACGAACGATCAATCCAGCTTGAGCTTGCGTTTCCTCTGCCCCAGCGTCCGCAATCTCAGCGCGTTGAGCTTGATGAAACCCTCGGCGTCGCGATGGTCGTAAGCGACCGCGCCTTCCTCGAAGGTCACCAGTTCCTGATCGTAGAGCGAATACTTGCTGTCGCGCCCGACCACAGAAACGCCGCCTTTGTAAAGCTTCAGCTTCACGCGGCCGGTGACGAATTCCTGACTCTTGTCGACCGCCGCCTGCAGCATTTCCCGCTCCGGCGAAAACCAGAAGCCGTAATAAACGAGCTCGGCATATTTCGGCATCAGCTCATCCTTGAGATGCGCGGCGCCACGGTCGAGCGTGATCTGCTCAATACCGCGATGCGCCGCGAGCAGGACTGTGCCACCCGGCGTCTCGTACATGCCGCGCGACTTCATGCCGACGAAGCGGTTTTCAACCAAGTCGAGCCGGCCGATGCCATTGGCGCGGCCGAGTTCATTGAGCCTGGTGAGCAAACCCGCCGGCGATAGTGCCTTGCCGTCGATTGCAGCCGCGTCGCCACGCTCGAAATCGACCGTGATGTAGGTCGGCTTGTCGGGTGCTTTTTCCGGATCGATGGTGCGCGAATAGACGTAATCCGGCACTTCCTGCGCCGGGTCTTCAAGCACTTTGCCTTCGGACGACGCGTGCAGCAAGTTGGCATCGACCGAAAACGGCGCCTCGCCGCGCTTGTCCTTCGCGATCGGAATCTGATGCTGCTCGGCGAATTCGAGCAACTTGGTACGCGACGTGAGATTCCACTCCCGCCAGGGCGCAACCACCGTCACATCCGGCTTGAGCGCGTAATAGGCAAGCTCGAAGCGAACCTGATCGTTGCCCTTGCCGGTCGCGCCATGCGCCACGGCGTCCGCGCCGACCTTTTCCGCGATCTCGATCTGCTTCTTCGCAATCAACGGCCGCGCGATCGAGGTGCCGAGCAAATATTGCCCCTCGTACAGCGCATTGGCGCGAAACATCGGAAAAACATAGTCGCGCACGAAATCCTCGCGCAAATCCTCGACGAAAATGTTTTCCGGCTTGATGCCGAGTAGCAGCGCCTTCTTGCGCGCAGGCTCCAGTTCCTCGCCCTGGCCGAGATCGGCAGTGAACGTCACCACCTCCGCGCCATAGGTCTGCTGCAGCCATTTCAGGATGATGGACGTGTCGAGCCCGCCCGAATAGGCGAGCACGACCTTCTTGATATCCTTTTTTCTGTTTCCGGCCATTTGGATTCCGTCGGCGGCAGTGCGAAGGCGCGCGGACTATAAGGTGAAAGACGATGAGCGCAAAGCGCGCGTAAACGTTACGGTTATTAACGGCCTGCCTGTCCCGGCAGAGCCGTCAGCGCTCGCGCCACCGGCCCGCATTGCGCCCTGCAATCAGCCAATAGGCAAAGCCGAACGTGGCGCCTGCGGCCGCGGCAATTTCGGCCTCGCGTGAAATCGGCGGCGGTGGATGATCGATCGATTCCTCGTAGGTCCAGCCGAAGCCTGCGCCGTAGTAACCGATCAGGACAATCGCGGCCCCACCGATCGCATAGGCAAGCAGCGAGCGAATGGAAAAGGCTTCGGCGACAACGACGCCGATCAGCGTCGGCAGAAAGCCGGCAAAAACGGCGATGCCCGAGGCGAAGGCTGTGACACCCCAGAAAAGTGCATGATCGACCGGGTCGTTACCGAGAACATGCAACTCCAGATGAACGAGTCCGAACGCCGTTACGATACCGGCCGCCAGCGCAGCCAGCATCAGCGCAAAGATGATCACGATAATGCGGCCGATGAGCGCCACGTTAATCCGTCATCGCCATGGCGCGCAGGGCCATGCGCTCGCGTGCGGATAATTTTTCGGTTGCGCTCTTGAGCTGGCCGCAGGCCGCGAGGATGTCGCGCCCGCGCGGCGTGCGCACCGGCGAAGCGTAGCCGGCGTCAAACACGACTTGTGAAAACTTTTCGATCTGCTCCCAGTCCGAACATTCGTAA
>DASUKT010000122.1:0-10966 GCA_036278575.1 Pseudolabrys sp.
CGCCGCGCCGATACGAAGCTTGCGAACGTCGACAGCCGATTGTTTTGAGTCGTGGACGGTGCCATGCGGCGATTGAGGCAGAATCCTCTGCCTTTTTTTTGGCCACGCGCGAATATCCTGCGCGCCATCGAACGCGTTTCAACCGATCTTGAAAACTTGTCGAAAAGACGCGCCGAATTGCGCGCGCGCATTGCATTCCGCCGGCGAGCGGCGCTCGACACAGGAGCTTTGTCATGAGCTCCCTCACCCTTGACCATACGCGGCCAGCGCTCGCTCAATTTGGCCAATTCATCCGAATGCCCGCGTTGGTGGCCGTCGCCTACTTTATCGGTGCGGAAGCGGCTTTTTTTGTCGGCACATTATCTGACAAGATTTTCGCGCCATTCTGGCCACCGAATATCATCCTGTTCTGCGCGCTGCTCCTGACACCAACGCGAAACTGGTGGATTTACGTTGCGGCGGCGCTTCCTGCTCACGTGGCTGCGGAACTTGGCGTTGGAATGGCGACGCCGCAATTGCTGGTCGCGTTCGTGACCAACTGTCTGGTCGCTGCGATCAACGCGATCGCCGTGAAAAAATTTCTCGGCCAAGACCGTTGGTTCACCACGCTGCGCCGCGCGGCAATTTATATCCTGATAACGACAATCATCAGCCCGGCGATCTCGGCTCTCGGCGGGGCATTCGTGCAGGTCGTGGGCGACGGCAATATTGGACAATATGGTCTTTATTGGGCTCGCTGGTATGCCTCAAACGCACTGGGCAGCCTGACGCTCGGGCCCGTGGCCCTGATCTGTCTGACAGAGATCAGGTGGTCTGCTTCCGTCGCCTTTTCTTATCGCTACCTTGAGGCGATCGGCGTAGCGTTGGCGTTATTTATTATCTGCTCCATCGCCTTCAATCTAGGCACCACCGCATCAGCCGTCGCCTATTTGCCGACGTTGCTCTACCTGCCGTTACCGCTCATTCTCTGGGCTGCGGTACGGTTTGGAGTAACAGGCGCCAGCAGCGCCGTTCTTCTTGTCAGCCTCGTTTTGATTTGGCGAACTTTGAATGGGCCAAGTTTATTCAACATCGGCAGCGCCGAAGACAACGTGTTTGCGTTGCAGATATTTTTGATTGGCCTTGCCACACCCATTTTACTTCTTGGCGCGGCAATTGAGGATACGCGACGTGCCGGCCAGGCAACCCGCGAGAGCGAAGAGCGTATGGCATTCGCCGCGGCATCATCGAATCTCGGCTTGTGGCGACTGGAATTGGCGACCAACTATTTCTGGGCCACGCGCCACTGTCTCGAGATGTTTGGCTTGCCGGCCACAGAAACACCCACGCGCAAGGCATTGCTTGATCGCATTCATCCGGCTGATTCTCCCTTTGCTTGGAGAGCGATAAATAGAGCCATTGAAGATGGCACGTCTGTCGAGGTCGAATTTCGCGTACGTCGAGGCAACGACGATATTCGCTGGATCGCGGCGCGCGCACGCCCGGAATATGACGACGAGAACACGCTTGTTGCTATGACAGGCGCGTTCACGGATGTAACTCAACGAAAGGATGCCGAAGCCGAGGCCAGCCTGCAGCGCCAGGAAATCGCACACCTGATGCGCGTTTCGATGCTCGGGGAGCTATCCGGCAGTCTCGCCCACGAATTGACGCAACCGCTCACGGCTATTCTTTCGAATGCCCAGGCCGGAAAGATTGTATTGGCCCACCGAAATCCTGACCTCACGGAAATTTCCGAGGTCCTCGACGACATCATCACCGAGGACAGCCGTGCCGGCGAGGTCATCCATCGGTTACGCGGGTTGCTGAAGAAGGGCGAATCCAAATATGAAGCCGTCGATCTCAATGATTTGATCAATGCTACGCTTCGGCTTCTGCATGGCGAAATCGTCAATCGCCGCATAACGATAAACACCGATTTGGCGCATGATCTGCGCCTGGCGCTCGGCGACGCCGTGCAACTGCAGCAAATTCTGATCAATTTACTGATGAATGCGATGGATGCGGTTGAGGAGATGTCACCTTCGCGGCGGGTGATTACGATCAGCACAAATATGACGGACGAGGACGTCGAGGTCCGTATCAGCGATCTGGGCGTCGGGCTGCCGACGGCAGACTCTCAGCATGAGTTTCGACCGTTTTGTACGACAAAGAAACGGGGGCTAGGGCTTGGGCTATCGATCTGTTCTACGATCGTCAAAACACACGGTGGAGCATTATCGCTGCAAAACAACACCATCGAAGGAGCAACCGCGAGCTTTCGTCTGCCGTCACAAAGAATTTAGTGGAGTGTTCCATGCGTGAGGATGGCTTTACGATTTTTCTCATCGACGATGATGCCGGCGTCCTGAAGTCATTGGGTAGATTATTGCGAACGTCAGGATATGAGATCATGCCGTTCCGCTCACCTCTCGATTTTTTGCGGGCGCACGACCCCGCGGTTCCCGGCTGCGCCGTGCTCGATCTCGCGATGCCCTACATCGACGGATTGCATCTGCAGGATAAGCTTCTCAGAGAGCGCGTCGAGCGGCCGATCATTTTTCTCTCCGGCCGCGGCGATATTTCAGCAAGCGTCAAAGCCATGAAATCAGGCGCCGTCGATTTCCTGACAAAACCGGTCAAACGATCGGAGCTACTGGCGGCGGTCAGCCGTGCCGTTGATATGGACAAGCAAATGCGGCAGGAGCGCGAAAAGGTAAAGTCAATCAACGACCGTCTTCTGCTTTTAACGCCTCGCGAGCGAGAGGTCCTTCAGCATGTCGTTGCGGGGCGACTCAACAAGCAAATCGCCGGCGCACTGGGCACTGTGGAGAAAACCGTCAAAGTCCATCGTGGCCGCATGATGATGAAGCTTGGCGTCCGGTGCGTCGCCGATCTCGTTCGGCTCTCGGAGCGAGCGGGAATAGCACCCGAGGGCTAATTCGCGTAAAAGGATGTTGGTCTTTCGGTCAACTCGACGCGAGGCTGCGCCTGTCCGACAAGACGGGCGGATGCAACCGTCACCCATACGAGTTGCGATTGTTGACGACGAAGCGCCAGTGCGCAAAGCGTTGGCCCGGCTGTTGATAGCGTCATCCTTCGAGGCGAAGACTTATGGGTCCGCACGCGAATTTATCCATTCGATCCGCAGCGAGCTTCCCGAATGTCTTGTCCTCGACATCCACATGCCCGATTTTACCGGGCTCGATCTACAGCGCTACCTGGCGCGTGTCGGTGTAAAAATTCCAACCGTTGTCATTACTGCATTCAATGACCCGGAAATCCGGGAACGTTGCCGTATTGCGGGTGTCGCCGCATTCTTGACCAAACCTCTGCACGGGCCGACGCTCATCGACGCGGTCAAAGCCGCGGTCATCGAGATGAATGGGGATGTTCATGATTGATTTGTGATATGAAAGAAAGAAGTATGAGGATCATAAATAACTGACGCCGCGCGCGGCTCCGCGCTCCTTCCCACAGATGAACAGTTTAGGCGGTTCCCAAGGAAATGAGAGTGCGATTTCAACACGCGTATGTTTTTGCGGCCGTCTTGTCCGCTGCGGCAGCGACAGCCGCTGCTCAGCCGTTCGATCCTCCACCGCAACCGACCATCGCGGACATAGAGCCCGGAGTCGACCATGGGTCCAGCGACGCCAATCTGCCGTCGCAATATCAGCGACAGTCGGTTTTCTATCGTACCGAATATCCACCCGGCACAATCATCGTAAATACCGCCGACCGTTTTCTTTATCTGATCCTCGGCAACAACGTCGCATTGCGCTACGGCGTCGGGGTCGGCCGCGATGGATTTCAATGGGGCGGCACTTTGCGAATCACGCGTAAGGCGGAATGGCCCGACTGGTATCCGCCACCGGAAATGATCAAGCGGCAGCCTTATCTGCCACGCATGATGGCGGGCGGACCTGGCAATCCGCTCGGCGCCCGCGCGATGTACCTTGGCAATACAGTCTACCGCATTCACGGCACCAACGCGCCTGAAACTATCGGCCATGCCGTTTCATCCGGATGCATCCGCCTGGTCAACGACGAAATCATCGATCTCTACGCCCGCGTGCCAATTGGCACCAAGGTGGTCGTTCAGCATCAGTAGAATTTGACGCGTCAGGGCCGCTGCATTGGACCGCGGTCAATATGCAGACTCCACTGCGATGACTACCTTATTTCTTCGCTCTTCGGTGCCTGGCAAAGTCGCCAGCTTTTGCTACTTATATTTGACGATAACGGTTTTTCTGTAATCACACTCCCGACACTCGAACGTCCGGCTATCATAATCCGTTTTATATGGCTCGATCAGAACGAGAAGCATGACGAAACCACACAACGGACAAAACGGCTGCGCGACGGTTTGAGAGCGATCATTGAGGAGACAATCGAATTCGGACATCGCAGAGCTCCCGATGTTTCACAATGCGAGGCGGCTCGCGCCTCAACCGCTCGAATCTTCGGGAACTCAAGGCGAAAGGTCGATTGGACGGTGGTCCAACTAAAAACGCCGCCAATTGTGGAGAGCTGCGGACGCAACACTCAGGCATACGGAGCGTTGTCGGCACCGGAAATAAGCGCATCGAGCGCGGTGGGCGTCAGGATCGCGACCCCGCCGCGCTCGAGCCTTACCCACTTCTTACGTTGCCAATTGCGCAGCAGTTTGTTTGCACTTTCCCGCGAGGCGCCGATCATCTGGCTGATTTCGCGTTGCGTCACACGAATCTTGTTGCGTTCCGGCGCAGCCGGCGAACGCCGGTCAAGGTAAAGCAGGACTTTTGCCAAGCGCTCTGGCAGCCCGAGGAAAACAATATCCTCAACCTGCTCGCTCGTGCGGCGCAGGCGGCCACACAATACTTCGATCAGCCTGACCGCAACCTCGGGATGTTCGCGCAGCAGATGCATGAAGTCTCTGCGCTCGATGACGATCAATTCGCTGCTCTCGATCGCTACGGCGCTGGCTGTCCGCTCGCCGCCATCGAAGCAGGAAATCTCGCCGAAGATTTGACCGGGAAGGATGAGATTGAAGGTCGTGTCCCTGCCGCCCGCCGATGACGAACTGATCCTGACCGATCCCACCGTCACCGCGTAGAGCGTCGAGCCGACTTCGCCTTTGCGAAAAATGACCGCGCCTTTCTTTACCTTGCGTGCGACCGCGCGCAGCGCGAATTGATCGATGATCGAGCTGTCGAGATCTTTAAAAAACGGATGCGCGCGAAATACGCTGCGCTTGTCGAACGGCTGTAATCGAAGTTGGCCGCTTGCCGGTAGCGACATCGCCCCTTCTCCTGTCAAGAATTTCCAAACAATATCAATATCGTTCGATGCCGTACAGCATCGGCTTACCTCGAAAGTAGCACCACAATGGCAGAGCATTCGTCCCGCTGGGCGCATTCCAAAACTTTGAGTAGAATTAACGAAGGTTTTGCAATCGATGCTTTGAACGTTCGTTGGAAGTTGAGATCGGCTTCGGGGGCGCCGCTTCCAGTCGCGCCCGCTCACTGTCGAAAGGGCGACATTCCATGAAAAGAGCGATAACACTTGCCGGCGGCGGTCCGGCTGCCGGATTGCACATCGGCGTGCTGAAAAAGCTGAACGAGGCCGGGATTAAATTCGACGTCTGGGCTTTATCGTGCATCGGCGCTTGGGTCGGCCTCGTCTATAACCAGAGCGACCCGGGCAAGGAGGTCGAGCAGACTTACGATTTTTTCCGCAATGGCGTGTTTCGCGACGACGTATCCTATTCGCGCTTCCCGATAAACGCGGTTTTCGGAGCGGACAGCGTCACCAACACGCGCGCGCTGGCCGAATTCTTTCTCGACCCGGACAGCTATAAAAATCTGTGGTTGCCTGATCACATGATGGCGGCCGCCAAGGATACGCTCGCGTTCATGCAGGACCGTTCGCGTTGGAACCAGGGCGACTTCAACCGCTGGGTTCTCAACAGCGTTCTCGCGGCAAATCCCTTCGTCCGTTATTGGGCATCGCTGATGTACCTCAGCAAAGTTTCGGGTCTGTCGCGGATTCATTATCCGGACAGCACCTTCATGAAGGCGATCAAGTTCGACCGACTGTACGAAGAAGACAAGCCATTCATATTTCACAACGCATGGAACATCAGCCAAAAACGACTGGACTTGTTTTCAAACAAACCGTCGTTTCGCTCCGGGACCTGCTCCTACGGGAAAATTACGTCTGCAAGCCTGTGCGCCTGCTCTGCGCTTCCGTACGTGGAGGAAACCGTCGAAATCAACGGCGATACTTATTGCGAGGGCGCGCTGGTCGATACGGTCAATTTCAAGCAATTGCTCGAGGATCATCCCGACCTCGACGAGGTCTGGGTCAGCCGTATCGTCGATTCAGGTCAGGTCCGCAAACCGAATAATATTGCAGATGCCCTTGCCAATCTCTGTATGCTTTTCGCCGCGACCGTGGGCGAAGATGACATCAAGTTATTCGAGTACCATGTCAAGGAAGAAGGCAAATGGCACGGGCAAATTGTCGAAATTAAAGTCTCCGACAAGATCGATTTCGAATGGACGCACGCCAACCTCGATCTCGGCTGCAGGGCGGGCTATCAGGCAACCGATGATCGCCTGAAAAGCTACAAACCGGAGAAAGCGACGAAGGCAAAAGCCCGAAAAAAGCACAAGTAAGTTCGGAGGCAGTCAAAGCTCGCGCAGCAACGCTTTCGCTCTCCGCAGGTCGGATGTTTGCCCGCCCTCCTTGAACGACTCGCAAATGGGAGCGAGCAACTCACGCGCCTTGTCCCGCTTGCCCTCGCTGATCCATGCCTTGGCAAGGTCATGAGCGACGCGCAATTCCAGAGAGCGCGCGCGTTGCTCCCTCGCCGCGTGCAGCGCCGTTTCGAGCAACGAGTCGGGCTGATCGGTAATGCCCGGGATTTCTATATTGCGCAAAACCAGCGCCTTCAATCGCAGGAGTTCTGCCGCGAACATCGTTTCCGAATTGTCGCGGACGACGGCAAGGCCCCGCTCAAGTACGTCTACTGCCTCGTCGTATTGGCCGCGCAAAATCAGCACGGGACACCACAGAACATAGAGCGCCGTAATGCCCAGCTGGTAACCCGCATTGCGGTACTCTTCGACGGCAGCTTTTACGTCATCGAGCGTCTTCGACCCCTCCTCGCGCAATGCGACGCAAATTCCCTTGATCGCGCGCGAAAGGCCGTGCCACTGGCGAAAGCCATGCGTCTCGGAAAGATCGAGGCACCGTTCGGCGTGCTGCTGCGCGATGTGCGGTTCGCCGCGAAGCGCGTAAAGAACGGAAGCGTAGTAGCAGGCATAGGCCTGTGAGTGCGGATGGTCGATGGCTTGCGCCCGCGCAAGCGCCGCGTCGATGCGTTTCGCAGCCGTATCCGGCTCGCCGCGCAACCAAAACGTCCACGCCATCAACGCAAGATCGGCAACACCGGCGTCCTGGCCGGCCGCTCGCGCCGCCAGACGATCTTCTTCGCTGCTGCTGTTGAATGTCTCAAGCGCGCGCTCAATTCTTTCTCCCGCCTCGACGATCTGGCCCATGAACATGCAGATCATGGCGATGCCGCGCGTGGCATTGATTAATGCCGGCCGATCGCCCAGCGTCTCGACGCGATCAAGCAGCGCAACAACGGTCTCGCGTGCCAATGGGAGCTCGCCGCGCATGACGCTGGCGGTCGCAAGCCAAAACATCACCTGAAGGCTTTCCGGCGGATCGCCAAGCCGCACGCACAGCCCCCGCGCACGCTTGAAAACGGGGACCGCATCGATTCCCGTCGGCCCTTGCGTCGCGATCAGGCATGGGCCGAGGGTCATCGCAAGGTCCAGCTCTGTACGATCTCGCGCCGAGCCCGGCGGAGTCTGCTCGATTGCTTCCAACCCCTTTTGCAAATGGGCGATGGCCTCGAAATGAGCCGAGCGTTTCGCAGCTTTCCGGCCCGCCTGAAGCCAATAACGGACGGCGCTGTCCGGCAGGCCCGCTTCCGTGAAATGCTGAGCCAGGATTTCCGGCTGCGTCTCCGCGGTTTCCGGCGATATCTGTTCGGCCGCCTTGGCGATGGCCGCATGCAATTGGGCGCGGCGGCTCTTCAATAATCCGGCATAGGCGGCATCGCGCACCAGCGCATGCTTGAAACTGTAGACTGCATGCGGAATGGTGCCGCGCCGGAACACCAATTCCGATTGCGCCAATTGATCGAGCGCATCATCCAGCTTGGCCTTGGCCAGGCCGGCGACGGCACTAAGCAGTTCGTAGCTGAATTCACGCCCGATGACCGCTCCGATTTGCGCCACTTCTCGAATCGACGGCAGCCGATCAAGGCGCGCCATCAGGGAAGCATGCAGCGTCATCGGTATGGCCAGCGAGGGCAGCGGATGGCCCAACACATAGCCGCCGCTTCGCTCCTGCAATTGGCCGCTTTCCAGCACCGCCCTGGTCAGTTCCTCGACGAAGAGCGGGACCCCGTCCGTACGCGCCAGGATTTGCGTCAATACTTCTTCAGGCAGCTGCTTGCCGCCCGTTACGCGCTTTACCAGCGCGCTACCGTCCTGGCGGCTCAACCGGGTCAGCAGCAATGTCGAAATATGCGTATGACGCGGCCACGGCGGGGTAAATTCCGGCCTCGCGGTCATAAGCAAAAGAATGCGCGTTTTCGGCAGCCGTTCGACTGTGCGCGCCAGCAATTCAAGCGACGTCGGATCGATCCAATGCACATCTTCGAAGACCATCAGCACCGGCCTGCGAGCGGCTATTCCGTCCAGCAGAGCCGATAACACGGCCAGCGTCGCTTCCTTTTGCTTTTGGGGGCTGAGCGCCGGCAGCGGATAATCCGGACTCGCCGGCAACGATAAAAGGTTGCCCAAAAGAGCAATCGCGTGCTCGATATGAATCGCCTCATTCTTCAGCATCGCTTCAAGCTTCGAAAACCGCGCAGTCGGCGAGTCCGTCCGTTCGAAGCCGGCCGCTCGTTCGAGTTGGCCTATGTAGGGAAACAAAGAGCTGTTAGCGTGATGCGAGGAGCAGTAATAGATTAGGGTGGTGTGCGGCTCATACCGGATGAGTTCGTCAAGTGCGAGCGCAATATGCGACTTGCCTATTCCGGGTTCACCGGTCAGCAGTACCGCACGTCCCTCGCCTTGCTTGGCCGACCGCCATCGGCGTAACAATAATTCCGTTTCCTCGTCGCGCCCAAGCAACGGCGCCAGCCTCGCCTGATGCTGCGCTTCGAACCGGCTTTTGACGCCGAGGGCACGAATGGGCTGCCAGGCGTTGACGGAATCGGACCATCCCTTGATCGCCACGCTGCCCAGGTCCTGATACTCGAAATATCCGTCAGTGAGCCGATTGGTATTCGGACAGACGATAACCGTTCCGGGTCTTGCAGCGCCCTGCAAACGCGCCGCCAGATTCGGCGTATCGCCGACAACAGCATGCTCGACGACACCGCTTCCCGTCGTCAGAACGTCGCCAACAACAACGGTTCCGGTCGCAATTCCTATGCAGACTTGCAGCGTGACATTGAATCCCGACCGCAAGTTTGGAATCGCCTCAACGAGCGCAAGACCGGCGTGCACCGCCTGTTCGGTTTCGTCTTCGCGCGCTTGCGGATAACCGAAGTAAATCAGCGCGCCATCGCCCATGTATCGGGCGATCATGCCATTGTGCCGCCGCACGATCTCTTCGATGCGCTTGTGGTAAGCCGAAATCACGCCGCGCATATCCTCCGGATCAAGCTTGGCCGAAAGCGCGGTAGAGCCGACGAGATCGCAAAACATCACCGTCAACTGGCGACGTTGTGCCCCGACCTCATGCGGTAGCGCCAATGGCTCGGGAGCAAGCGGCGTGCCCGAAACCCGCGCTGAATCCGCTATCGCCCGCAACATTTTGCGACGATGGCCCAGCGGAATTTCGAGATCCTTGAGGTCCTGCTCGGTCAATTCGCCGAGCACGGTGCAATCGATGGCGTTCGCGATAAACCGGTCGGTGTACTCGGACAATCCGAGCGATGCGAGCCAATCTGCAATCGACGTCATGGATGACTCGGCTTACCCCTGCCCGCTCCCAACAATACCATCAGCCGCAATGAAGAGCCACAAGACCGGTCAGCCCGCCGGTTTTAACCATCTTTGCGATGCGGCATCGCGCTGTTTATTCGCCGGTTACGCCAGGCAACGAATGCCAAACCAAGGCGTCGGCGCCCTTCCGATTATTTTAGCCAGTGTGAGCCAGATCACCGTCACCCGGCCGGGACAGGAATAGTGCTGTCGCAACGGATAAATGCGCAGCCGCTTAAGCAAGTTGCAGGAGGCCATTATGGTCAAGCGTCTCGATCAAAATCCCACACGAAGAAGGAGCGCCGAGGTTTACACTGGCGCCGATGCCGTCGTCGCCGCGCTTTGGGCTGCGTTTTACCTGATCGCAATCGCCGCGGCGGTAACGGCGCCGTTTTTCGTCGGCCCGATCAACATTGCCGCACGATAGCTCTCCAGAAGCACTGTTTTATGCGTGTCCTAAGTATCGGCATTCTAACGATCGCCCTTGCGCTATTGGCGTTCACGCTGAGAGCGGCACCGGAAGGGCCATATAAGTCGGGCCGACGAATAGTGAATACGAGCTCGTCATCCGCATTTGACGGTTACGCACTGCCCAAAAATATCGGCTCATTTTAGCGATTGCTGTTCGATCTTCAGGTGGTCTTTCGGAGCGGCGGATCGCGCGTCAGGTTCTTCGCGGCGAGTTCGTCGAGGTAAGCCTGCCAGTATTCGCTGTATTTGCGGCCAAGTTCGCGCAGATAGTTCCAGTCGAAAATGCCGGTCGAATGCATGTCGTCGAAAACGAGGCGCACGGCGTAATTCCCGACCGGCAAGACTTCGAGGATCGCCACATTCCTTTTACCCGGCACGGTCTGCCGTTGGTCGGGCGAATGGCCCTGTACCTCCGCACTCGGACTTTTGACGCGCAGATATTCCGCCGGCAAATCGAAAGT
>DASUKT010000123.1:0-4257 GCA_036278575.1 Pseudolabrys sp.
CGGAAACCGCCGACCACGCAGTCGGCGCTGCGAAAGTTCTTGATCTTCTGCATGCCGCTGCGCTCGCCCGAGCGATAATCGGCCGTGCGGTCTTTAGCGACGATCCCGTCCAGATTTGCGCCGACGCCTTTCAGCCATTTGCGCGCGTCGGCAAGCCGCGTTGTCGTGGGCGACAACCTGATACACCGATTATCGCGTAAAAATTTTTTCGCAAAGCGTTCAAGGCTTGTACGGCGGCTGCTCAGAATTTCCTTGACTAAAGAAGCCCCGCTCTCGTCCACGAGCAGATCGAAGACGATGAAAGTTGCCGGCGTTTCCTTTGCAAGGCGGTTGATCCGGCTGGCGGCGGGGTGAATACGTTGCAGCAGCGCGTCGAAGGAAAATCCACCATTGTTCGGCACGGCGATTTCACCGTCGAGGACGCAGCGCTTGGCCTTCAAAGCGCGCACGCATGCGACGAGATCGGGAAAATAGCGCGTCAGCGGCTGTCCCGACTTGGATTGCAATTCGATCTTGTCGCCGTCTCGAAAAACGAGGCAGCGAAAGCCGTCCCACTTCGGCTCATATTGCCACGCGTCTCCGGCGGGGATTTCGTCGACCGATTTCGCTTCCATCGGCGGGAAGGGCGGACGCAATGGCAGGGTCATGACGCCGCATCAACGCAAACGGCCGCCAGATCGGCGGCCGTCGCAAGATAATTATTCTACGCGGAGGGCGTCAGACCGAGCCGCTGATCCACTGCTCCAGCTTTTGCTTGGGCGCGGCGCCGACCTGGCGGGAAGCGATTTCGCCATTCTTGAACAGCATCAGCGTCGGGATCGACATGATGCCATACTTGGCCGCCGTATTCGGATTTTCGTCGACGTTGAGCTTCACGATCTTGACCTTGTCACCCATCGTGCCGGCGATTTCCTCAAGGGCAGGAGCGATCATGCGGCAGGGGCCGCACCACTCCGCCCAGAAATCGACCACCACGGGCTCGGCCGCTTTCAGCACGTCCGATTCAAAACTTGCGTCAGACACTTTGCCGACGGCCATGGAACACCTCTTTTCGTGAATGTCAGCGCGACTCAGCGCCGGGAAGGGTGGCCGAAACGTATGAATGCGGGCCCACAGCGTCAAGCGGCCTCACAGGCTGGTGACCCCGGCCAAGGCGCCATCGAGCGTGGGCGCCGGAACCTCCATTAGATCAGGACCTTCGGTCCAGATCAGCGCCGCGCAGACCGGTAAGTCCGGGTACAGTTTGGCGAGCACGGCGCGATAGAGCGCAAGTTGGGTTATGTAGCTCGGCGGCGTCTCTGCCGGCCGCTTGCCGCTCTTGAAATCGCCGATCCAAACGGCCTCTTGCGTGACGGCGAGACGGTCGATTTGGCCTGACACGCGGCCTTGTGGCAGGTCGCCTACGATCGGCACTTCGGCGCGGCTGCCGGGCGCAAACAGCGCGGAAAAGCGTTCCTCAACCAGGACCGCCATCGCTTGCCCGGCGAGAGCCGCCAGGGATTGGCGCTCGTCTTCATCCATCGCCGCGGTCGCGCGGCGAATGAAATCATCCGCCGCTTTCTTGCGCCGCCCGGGTGGAATGTCGGGCAGCGACTGCATCAGCCGGTGCAGGATTTGCCCGCGCGTACGCGCGACATCGGGAGTCTCCGGCCGTATGGATGGCTTGTCACCTTGGCCGGCGGTTGATGGCGTGATGATGCGAAACACCGGCGCCTCCGCCGCCGCGGTGCGTTGCAGCCAGGCGGGCTTGTCGATTGGCGGCGCACTCTCGCGTTGGAGCGGTAACGCGGTCGCGGAAGATTCGATCTTGCGGTACCGCCACAGCTTGCCCCCGTCTTGTTCGTGCTCGCTAAAGCCGGGCTGCCCTTGCAATCCATTGAGCACAAGATCGTACCAGCAGTTGTCCGGCCGTTTTTTCGATTCGATGCCGCACACGATCAGCCGTTCGGCGGCGCGCGTCATTGCGACATACAAAAGGCGTCGATGCTCGTTGCGCGTTTCCGCGCGTGCGGCCTCGCGCGCGCGGCCCATCGGGCCGATATCTTCCTTCTCGCTCTTGACCCAAATGAGCGGCGCAGCGCCGCTCTGAGCAGGCAGTGCAAGCAGCGGCGGCGGATGATGGCCTTCCGGACGTGTGGTCGTATCGGCGAGATAGACGACGGGTGCCTCGAGCCCCTTTGCGCCGTGCACCGTCATCACGCGCACTTCATCACGCGCGGTTTCCATGTCGCGCTTGACCTCGGACTTTGCCGCGCGCAGCCAGTCGACAAAGCCCTGCAAGGACGGCGTTTCACTGCGTTCGTAATCGAGCGCGAGATTGAGGAGTTCATCGAGCGCATCGGTCGCTTCATGGCCAAGCCGTGCCATGAAACGCTCGCGCCCGCGCTCCGCGCCGAGCAGGTGCGCATAGAAGTCAAAGGGCTTGGTATTGCGCGCGCGCGTGGTCAGCGCATCAAGACGTGCGAGCGCAGCGGCGAACTTCGCGTTGCCGGCCGCTTTCTGCCGAAGCGCGCGACTCAACGGCTTTGTACCCCGTTCGTAGGCAAGCTCAAAAATATCGTCGTCATCAAAACCGAACAGAGGGCTTTTGAGAACGGTGGCGAGCGCGAGATCGTCGTGCGGCAGCAGCAGCGCGTCGGCCAGCACCAGCAGATCCATTACGGCGATGTGCTCGGTGAGCACCAGCCGGTCGGCGCCGGCGACCGGAATGCGAGCGTTCTTCAGCGCGCGAATGATGGCCTCGAACAGCGCGCCGCGCCGGTTCACCAGCACCAGCACGCCGCCGGGCCGGCCCCCGGCGGCAATCAAGGCCTGAACGGATTTGGCAATGCGCTCGGCGAGACGCACGACGGGCTTCGTTCCGGAAAGCGTGTCGAAAGGCGCATTCCATGGGTCCTTTTCGCCGATCTCGTCGAGCGGCTTTTCGGTGTCCCAGATTTCCACCTCGCCGGGCGCGGCGCTCGCCAGCGCAATGTGTTCGGGGATACCGGCGATATCGTGTGTGAGGCTCTTCGCCACCTCTTCCGGCTTGAACACGATATCGACCGCGGAGAGCACGTTCTCACCCGAGCGCAGCGAGGTATCGAAGCGCACGTGGTGGAAGGGCTGCTCGCTGCGGCCGGAAAGTTTTTCAAACTCATGGCGCATCGATTCGAATTCGGCCGGCGCAGCGCCCTGAAACGAGAAGATCGATTGCTTCTCGTCACCGACCGCGAAGATCGTGCGCTTCTTTTCGCTTGCGCCCTTTCCGGCGAAAAACTCGGCGACCAGATGCCGGATGATGCTCCACTGCTTAGGACTCGTATCCTGCGCCTCGTCAATCAGTACGTGCTCGATGCCCTTGTCGAGCTTGTAATGCACCCAGGCGGCGGAAACGCGCGCGAGCAGGTCGTGCGTCTTGTCGATCTGATCCTCGAAATCCAGCAGACCCCGCCTGTCCTTTTCGGCATTAAATCGGTCGAGCACCGCCTTGGCGACGGTGATGAGCGCGATCGTGCGCTCGCGCGCGGCGATGGCGCGGCGGCGCTCGATCAGTGCCCAGACACGGTCGCGTTCTTCGTGCAGGCGCTCGCAAAGCGATACGTGCGATTTTCTGATGTCTATTGTGAAAACATTTTTGCGCGGTCCGGAAGTCTTTGTGCAGAAGATCTCGATGTAACGCTCGATCTGATGCAATCCGAAAAGTGTTGGCAGCGATGTGAATCGCTCCGCCTGTTGACGGTCGGTTTCTTTGCCGGTCGCTGCGATCGAGGCGATGGTCGACCATTCGGATTGCGCGACAAGGCTTTTGCCGAAGAATTCCGCGGCAACGATTTCCTCATTATCCGCGGGGTCAATCCCGATCGCGTGCGATAGTTCTTTCGCCGCGCCCTTGACGCTACCCGCCGCCGTGAGCCAGGCCTCGACCGCGTCCCGTTTTTCAATTGCGTCGCCGATCAGGTTGCGGAACGTGCCATCGGCCACCGCGCCGATCGCATAACGCAACGCGCGGCCCGTTTCGCTTTGGGGTGCAGCGGCCGCGTCGAGCAGGACTTCGTTCGTCGTCCGCTCGAGAAGCTGATCTTCCTGCGCTTCGTCGAGCACCGAGAAACGCGCAGCCACGTTCGCCTCGAATGGAAAGAGATGCAGGATATGCGTGCAGAAGGCGTGGATGGTCTGCACCTTCAGGCCGCCCGGCGTTTCCAGCGCCAATGCAAAAAGCCTTCGCGCGCGGGCGCGTATCTTCTCGCCGGTGTCGCGCGCGCCCACGTTTTTCAT
>DASUKT010000124.1:0-4440 GCA_036278575.1 Pseudolabrys sp.
AGGTCGCTGCGGCGAAGGAAGGTCCGCTGCCGCCACCGCCTGTGCCCGGCAAACCGCCGGCGCGACCGGCAAAGGCCGCACAGTGGCAAGCGTCAACGCATCACGACGCATCGGCTCACGCCGCCGCCACTGCCTCGCCGCAATCGCGCGCGCAGGCGCAGCCGGGCGGCAATGTGCAACGCGTGGCCTTCGCCAAGCCTGTGCGGAAGGATGCCGGAACCGACCCAAAGGTCGCGACCTCGGCGGCGGACCGCTCGAGCGGAAGCTTGGGCCCGCTGTACTAAATCCGTCTGGAAACTTGGCTGCGCTATATTGAATGTCCGCTCAGCGGGCGGGACGCGCCTGCTGCGTTGCCGTGTGACAGGCCGGCGAGGACGCATTCTCCGCAGTGCAGGTGACCGGACTGGTCGGACCCGTACCGATCGTTCCGCCTCTTTCGGGCATTCCTTGTAACTCCGGCGTTTTTTTCGATAGGGAGGAAGCGGACGGCTTTTCGCCGGGTGCGGTGGGCTTTCCTTGCGGCTTTATCGTCCCATGCGCTTGCTCGATCCGCGTCTCGGATGAGGCGACCAGGATCGTGTCGCTGCTCGCAATCCTTGGTAGCGTTCCAGCCGCGCCAAGCAGACCGATCACCAGATACGCAACATTCGAGAACACGATGTGCGCGCGCATGAGTGTCCACTCCTGTCTCGACCGGTTTTCAACGAGCACAAGTGGTGAATGCACCATACATACCGATGCTCATGCGCGCTTTCAAGCGGTGGTATGCTGGACTGGCAGGTGACCAAAGCGCCGCCCGAAAAGCGCGATGCGGCCTGACGCGTCGCGCGGGACCTGGCTAACGCGGAAACGGGTGGTGCACGTCTCCGGTTTGCACGCGGGCAGGCCGGGCCACCGCGAAGCCGCTCGCCGACGCCAGAAAGATCAAGGCGCCCACGATCCAATGATCCCAGGCCGGATTGGCGGCCGCCGCGAAGCCGAGTACCCACGGCGCGATGAATATCCAGATGCCGAGGATCAGATTGTACCACTCGTGACCGCGCGCAAACCGCTGGCCCAGCGCCGACAGCGCGATGAGGAACACGATTACGCCGAGCACCCAGGCATTCCAGGCGGCGACTGGACTGTTGCCCGTTTGCGCCGCCGGCAAACCGCAGCACCCAAGGCGAAATGAAGAGCCAAATCGCCAGGATCAGATTGGCGGAATCCTGCCAGCGCCTGCTGCCAGGACCATATTGCCGCGTGTCTTGGTAGGTCATGAATGACCTCCTCTCTGCTTGGACGTCTATTGCTTGAAGAATCGGCTGCGCCGTCAGTCACTGCCGCTTCGCGAACACGCAGGTCGCGGAACCGCGGTGAACCGTCACGTTCCGGAATGGCGCATGCGCCGATTGCTCGATATCTCAACGCGAAGGCCGTCGGCGGCGTTCCGCTTTCCTTGATCCAGCGCGCGGCAGGAGGCTGAATCCAGCGCGGTAGGAGGGCTATTAACAGAACCCGCAGGTCGTGCGCCTTACGCACGCTTGTGTTAAATCGAGTTCACGGTCCCGTAGCTCAGCAGGATAGAGCAGCGGTTTCCTAAACCGAAGGTCACAGGTTCGACTCCTGTCGGGACCGCCAGCGCCTAAAACCGAAACTCAGGCCGCAAGATCGCCGGTGCCAATGATTTCGCCCGCGCGCGACGCGTCGTAGCCGGGAATGGCGCCGACCAAAGCCGAAAAATCCGGCGACCTGAAAGTCGAGACGATTGCCGCCACGTCCTCGCGCTCGATCGTCTCTTTTTTCGCAAGCAAGTAGTAGTCTTCCGCGAACAGCGGAATGAAATCCATTTTAAGCTTGCGCGCTGCGGCTTCGATACCCAGGCCGGCGTCGGCGACACCGCCGGCAATTGCCGCCGCAACGGCGAGATGCGTGAATTCCTCGGTGTAATAGCCATTGATCTCGGTGCGATCGATGCCTTGCTCCTGCAACATGCGATCCAAAGCCAGATGCGTGCCCGAACCGCGCTGGCGATTGATGAAGCGCGCCTTCTTCTCCGCGACATCTTTTAACGTGCGAATGCCGAGTGCATTGCCGGCCGCAACGATGAGGCCCTGGCTGCGGCGAACGAAGTGAATCAAACGCTGCGCGCGCGGCTTGAGCCACGGCTCGTATTTGCGCAACACCTCGCGTCCAAGCGCGCCTTCCGGAATATGAAAGCCCGCAATCTCGCAGCGGCCTTTGCACAGCGCGATCACGCTATCGAGGCTGCCGACGAAGCGAACGTCAAGCTTCGGTCCGGGACGGGCGCGCAGGAATTCGCGCAATTCCGCCAGCACCAGATCGTGGCTTGCATACATCGTCAGCGCGGGAACCGGCTCATTCAGGATTTCGTTCAGCTGCTGCTCGACTTCGGACGCAGCGCTTTCGAGGTGCGGCGACAGCCGCGCGCTGATCCGCTCGCGAATCCACAGCAGCCGTTCGCCGAGCGCCGTAAGGTGCGTGCCGCGGCCCTGTTCTTTGGCGACGAGCGGCTGTCCCATACGCTCAGACCAGGTGGTAATGAGGCCCCATGCCTGCCGGTACGGCATGCCGACCTGTTTGGTGGCGACGGTCAGCTTGCCCGACTGCTGGATTGCCTCCAGCAGTCTGAAGAGCTCCGGATCGATCGCTTTTTTTGACATTTGCCCGGCCTTCCAAATCAGGTCGAGCTCCAGCGCAGCACGTGTATCCATATTCGCTATTTAACATATCCGGGTCGGAGAAGTCGGTATGAGGTCGCCGACCGGGAAGTTGTCGTGAAATAAGCCAATAAAGTCTAACTGCGCGCGGGCGCAGGGAACAAAGAAGCGGTAACGGCCATTGCCCGCTTGTTATTGCCAATTTCTGGAAAGACGAAATTGATGGCTCCGCTCGATCCCATTCGCCGCGTCGAACGCAAGGCCTGGCGCGCCGACGGGCTCGCGGCGGGCGAACGTCTGATTCCGGAGGAGACAGCGGTTGCGTTCACGTACAACGGCTCCTCTTACGCCGTGATGATGGCGACGCCGCAGGACCTGGAAGATTTTGCGCTCGGCTTCAGCCTGACCGAGGGCATCATCAAATTGCCGGCCGAGATCGAGTCGCTTGAAATCATCGAGGAAGAGATCGGCATCGAGCTGCGCATGCGCCTCGCCGAGCCGCACGCAACGGTTTTCCGCGAGCGGCGGCGCTATCTGGCGGGGCCGACGGGTTGCGGCTTGTGCGGGATCGAGTCGCTGGGCGAGGCGATGCGAACGCCGGTAACAATCGCCGATGCCAGCAGCTTTGCGCCGAAGGACATCATGGGCGCGCTCGACGCGCTGCACGGGTTGCAGGCCATCAACCGCAGCACGCGCGCCGTCCACGGGGCGGCATTCTACCGGCAAGGCGACGGGATCGTCGCTTTGCGTGAGGATGTCGGCCGCCACAATGCACTCGACAAGCTCGCCGGCGCGCTCGCGCACAAGGGACTTTCTGGACGTGGCGGGTTCGGTCTGCTCACCAGCCGTTTGTCAGTCGAACTGGTGCAGAAGGCAGCGGCAATCGGGATTCCGGTTTTGGCCGCGGTATCCGCGCCGACGGCGCTCGCCGTGCGCACGGCGGAGGCTGCCGGCATCACGCTCGTCGCCATCGCGCGCAACGATGGCTTTGAAATCTTCACGCATGCACAGCGCATCAACGGTGCGTCGGAGGCACAAAGCAGCACAAAGGGGCGGAGCAGTCATGTCCTCGCATAGCACGCAGGACAAACTGGTTTACATGACCAACCAGATGGATTCGTTCTTCAAGTCTCAGGATGCGGAAACCGCGCCGGCCAAGATCGCCGAGCACATCAGGAAGCTCTGGGATCCGCGCATGCGCCAGCAGATTTTCGGGCATCTGGACGCCGGCGGCACGGGACTTAATCCGAACTCGCGAAAAGCGATTGAATTGCTGCGCGCCGGATCCTGAAATGCTTCAAAACATCGCGCTTTAAACGTGCCGCGGCTCTTTTGCGTTGATGAGAGCGAGCCCGCTCTCCTCGTCATACGTCTTTTGCAGGTATTCGGGTGATTCGTTCACAATGACCTCGAGCGTAGGGCGCACGTGCGCTTTGCCGACGTGTCCCGCCATCGCCGTGCCGTCCCGTTTACCCACGACGGCATGGATATGAATGGCCGGTTTGCCGTCCGGGCCGACCGCGACATCGCCGATCATCGATGCGACTTCAACCTGCTCGCGCAGCGGAATATCCCGGTACTTTTTTGTTTCCCAGTCGAAATATTTCAGCGTGATCCCGCTGAGCGCGCCGATCGCGGTCAATTGCGCGGCGGAAATCTTCTCCTTCTTCGCAAAGGCGCAGATTTCCGACATTACTTCGTCGCCGGTCTCCATAATGACGGCGAATACGCGCCCGCCGGCGCTTTTGTGCAGAAGTTTGCTGTTCATCGTTTGCCGTCC
>DASUKT010000125.1:0-3261 GCA_036278575.1 Pseudolabrys sp.
AACCGGCGCGATCCGATGAAGGAGCTGCCCTTCCAGGATCAGGACACGCTCGGGCTGCTCAATCTCGTGCCGCAATGGCTCAATGGCAACGACAAGCTCGTGCATAAAGTGCTGGTGAGCAACCCGGCGCGGCTTTACGGGTTTGATTGATATTGGAGCACGCCCGCGCGCGGTGCTTCTCTTTTCCCTCCCCCTGAAAAGGGGAGGGTTAGGGAGGGGGTCGCCTTCGGTGATTGAGTATGACCCCCACTCGCGCGCGACCTCTCCCTTTCAGGGGGAGGTGAAAGAAACAGTTTCCGCGACGCGTTTCCCGAATGCATCTGTGCCAAGCGGGCCGCCGAGGTCGGGCGTGCGCCATTCCGGTTTGGCGATGACGCGGCCGAGCGCCTTCTCGATCGCGTCGCCCGCATGCAAAAGGTTCTCATCGCCGTGCCGCTCGCCCAACCACGACAAAAGCATCGCAGCGGAGCCGATCAATGAGGCGGGATTGGCCAGGTTCTTGCCGGCGATGTCGGGCGCCGAGCCGTGCTGCGCTTGCGCCACGGCGTGCTTGCTGTCGGCATTGAGAGATGCCGCAAGGCCGAGGCTGCCGGCAATTTCCGACGCTTCATCGGACAGAATGTCACCGTACATATTCGTCGTGACGAGCACGTCGAACTGGCCGGCGTCGCGCACCAGAAGCGCGGCCATCGCGTCGATGATGCGCTCGTCGTAGTTTACGTCCGGGTAACGCGCAGCGACTGCGCGCACGCATTCAAGATAAAGCCCGTCGGAGACGCGCAACACGTTGGCCTTGTGCACGGCCGTCACCTTCTTGCGCCGGCGCATGGCGAGCTTGAACGCAGCTTCCGCAATGCGCGTCGAGCCGTTACGCGTTATTTTGCGCACAGCGAGCGCGAGATCGGGCGTCGGCATGAACTCGCCGGGTCCCATGAACATCGAGCGGTCGGCGTAGAAGCCTTCGGTGTTCTCGCGCATGACGACGAGATCGACCGCCGTTCCGCAGCGCGGCGGAAAACCTTGGCGCGAGCGCGCCGGACGAATATTGGCGTAGAGATCGAGTCGCTTGCGCAACTCGCCGGACGGATTGAGCCCGCCTTTCACGGCCGGCGGATAGTCGTTGTGCGACACGGGACCGAGGATCACGCCGTCGGCGGCCTTCGCCTTGTCCTCAACGCTTTGCGGGAATGTCGTTCCCTGTGCTTTGTGCGCGGCCCAGCCGATGTCCGCGCTCTCGAAGGCGAGACCAAGCTTAAAGGCGTCACTCGCCGCATGCAGAACAGCGACTGTTGCTGCGGTGATTTCCGGACCGATGCCGTCGCCCTCCAGCACCAGAATGCGCAAGCGTCCCTTCCCGGCCATTACTGTCCTTCCCACCGTTGCGGCACGTTTGCCGTGCGCCTACAATTTCGGTGCCACTCCTATGCGCTTTTGCGCATCTAGCCAATAACGTAAATGCCGAACCAGACCCACGCCAAATTCGTTTTGCGCACGAGCCTGACCTCGCCCTTCGGGCGCAAGGTGCGCATCGCCGCCGATGTGCTCGGCCTTGCCGATCGGATCACGATCGAGCTTGCTACCACCGTCGACGAAAACGACACGCTGCGGCAGCAGAACCCGCTCGGTAAAATGCCGTGCCTGCTCCTGGAGGACGGCGCGGCAATCTTCGACAGCCGCGTAATCATGGAGTTCTTGCAGGAAATCGCCGGCAGCAATCAGCTCATCCCGGCAAGCGGCCTCGCGCGATACCGCGCCCTCACCCGGGCGACACTCGCCGACGGCATCGCCGACGCAGCATTGCTGATCGTCTATGAAACGCGCTACCGCCCGCCGATGCCGCCCGAGCACTCCGCGCGATGGCTGGCGCACCAGCGCGGCAAGATCGAGCGCGCGCTCGCCGCCTTCGAACGCGTGACCCCCGATCCGGCGCATACCGATATCGTCGCGATCTCGCTTTCGTGCGCGCTGGGCTATCTCGATTGGCGCAAGCCGGTCGAATGGCGCTCGCAACATCCGAACATCGTCAGATGGCTCGGCCGTTTCACCGAACACACGCCGTTTTACGGCAATTCCCGTCCCGAAGATGTCAAGTAACCATGCCCGTGCACGACGCCAATACGCCAGCAACGGCGCCTTCTTACGTGGCTTCGCCGTGCAGGCCGAACCTGAAGTTGCCGCCCGGCTCTGCCGATACACACGTCCACGTCTTCGGTCCGCGTGCCCGATTTCCCTTCGCGGAGGGGCGCACCTTCACGCCGGCTGACGCGCCGAAGGAAAAGCTGTTCGCGCTGCACGAATTCCTCGGCATCGAGCATTGCGTGATCGTGCACACCTCGGCGCATGGCCACGACAATTCCGCCACCGCCGATGCGCTCGCCGCTAAAAGCGGCGCTTATCGCGGCATTGCGCTCGTACCGGTCGATATTTCCGATGTGGAATTGAAGCGTCTCGATGCGCAAGGATTTCGCGGGGCGCGCTTCCATTATATGAGCCACCTCGGCGAAGGCGTGCCGATCGATGACGTCATCAAATTCGCCAGCCGCCTCGCCGATATCGGCTGGCACCTGCAAATCCACATGGCGGCAAGCCGGATCGAGGAGCTTTCGCCTGCGCTCAAACGTTCGCCGGTTACCGTCGTCATCGATCACATGGGGCGCATCGATGCTTCGCTCGGCCTCGACCATCCCCATTTTCAGAATCTGCTCAGGCTGATGGATGACAAAAAATTCTGGGTGAAGGTGAGCGGTATCGATCGGGCGACGCGAACCGGACCACCCTATGCCGATGCTGTGCCGTTTGCGCGCAAGCTCGTTGCCGAATTCGGCGACCGTGTCGTGTGGGGCCTCGACTGGCCGCATCCCAATCACGCCGGTCCCGTCCCGGATGACGGTATGCTGGTCGATCTCATCGCCGACATCGCACCGCGCGCCGAACAGCGTCAGGCATTGCTCGTCGACAATCCGCAGCGGCTTTACAATTTCACATGCACGAAAAAGGGAGCGGTCCGATGAGCGGACGCCTTGCAGGGAAAATCGCCATCGTCACCGGCGCGGGATCGGTCGGTCCCGGTTGGGGCAACGGCCGCGCCACCGCCGTGCGCTTTGCCGAGGAAGGCGCAAAAATCTTTGCGGTCGATCGCAATCCCGACAGCACTGCGGAAACGAGCGCGCGTGTGAAAGAGGTCGGCGGCGAGATCGTCGTGCACCAATGCGACGTGACCGACGGCGCGGCGGTCGCCGCGATGGTGAAAACTTGCGTCGA
>DASUKT010000126.1:0-11254 GCA_036278575.1 Pseudolabrys sp.
TGGGCGCCTGCGCATGAAGCTCGCCGAGGACGGCCTTCCAAAGGGAGGCGGCGTCGGCTACGAAATCTTCGACAAATCCGACGCGCTCGGCGCCACCACTTTCATTCAGAACATCAATCATCTGCGCGCGCTCGAAGGCGAACTTGCCCGCACCATCCGCACCCTCGATCGCGTCGAGGCGGCGCGCGTGCATCTGGTGCTGCCCGAGCGCCCCTTGTTTTCACGCGAAAAAGCCGATGCTTCGGCCTCGATCGTCCTGAAAGTACGCGGGCAGCTTGAGCCGCAACAGGTCCGCGCCATCCGCCATCTGGTCGCCACCGCGGTGAGTGGCCTCAAGCCCGAGCGCATTTCGGTCGTCGACGAGAGCGGCCGGCTTCTGGCCGACGGCGCCGAGCAGGATAACGCGCTTAGCGGCACAACCGCCGACGAGCGCAAGGCGGCCTTCGAGCGGCGTATGCGCGAGCAGGTCGAAGCAATCGTCAATTCCGTCGTCGGCCCCGGTCACGCGCGCGTTGAGATCAACGCCGACTTCGATCTCAACCGCGTCACCCAGACGTCCGACAAATACGATCCGGACGGGCGAGTCGTGCGGTCGAGCCAGACCCGGGAGGAAAGTTCATCCACCAGCGACGGCAAGAGCGACCAGGTTACGATCGGCAACGAGTTGCCGGGCGCGCAGCAGAAGCCGGGCGGATCGGGCGCGGCGCCGCGCGAGGAGAATCGTAAAACCGAGGAAACGGTCAACTACGAAATTTCGCGCGTGACGAAAACGGAAGTCACGGAAGCCGGGCGGGTTAACCGCATCTCCGCAGCCGTATTGGTGGACGGCACCTATGGCAAGGACGCCAAAGGCGCCGTCACCTATCAGCCCCGCTCGAAAGAGGAAATCGACCGCATTGCGGCGCTGGTGCGTACTGCCATCGGCTATGACCAGAAACGCGGCGATCAGGTTGAAGTCGTCAATCTGCGATTTGCGGAGCCGACGCCCGTCTCCGCCGACGCGCCGTCCGGTTGGATGAGCTATCTGCAATTCACCAAGGACGACATCATGCACGGCATCGAGCTTGGCGTGATGGCGATTCTTTCGATCATCGTGTTGTTGCTCGTCGTCCGGCCGCTGGTGCGCCGAATCGTCACGCCGGAAGGCATGGAGGCCGGAAGCGCAGGTGCTGCAGCGGCCGCAGCCGGCGGCGCAGCCGGATCGGTCGCAGCCGGACCCGGGCAAGGCGGGACGGTGGCGGTCGGCGGCGGCGTCACGATCAGCGGCGGAGCAGCCGGCAGCATAACCAACACCGGCGGCCCGAACGTCTCGATCGTCGGCGGCAACGAATCGGTCGCCATCTCGAACCGCACCTCCGCCATGATCGACGTCGCGCAAGTGCAGGGGCAGGTTCACGCACAATCCGTGCAGAAGGTCGGCGAACTCGCCGACAAGAATCCGCATGAAGCCGTTTCGATCATCCGCAGCTGGCTCCACGAGGATGCAGCCTGAGTCATGGCCTCCGCTTACGACCATAGAAGGGAGAAATCGATCCGCAGCGACATCGGCGGGTTGATGGCCGATTTGGCGAGCCGGCCGCAGGTCAACGAAGTGCGCCGCAAGTTGACGGGGCCCGAGCGGGCGGCCGTGCTGATGCTGGCATTGGGCGACCGCCACGGCGGCAAGATTTTCAGCATGCTCGACGACGACGAGCTGCGCGAAATATCGGTTGTCATGTCGACGCTCGGCACAATCGAAGCGGATTCCGTCGAGCAATTGCTGCTTGAATTCGTCTCGCGCATGTCCGCGTCCGGCGCGCTGCTCGGAAACTATGACGCAACCGAGCGGCTGTTGCAGCAATATCTCCCGCCCGAGCGCGTCGGCGGCATCATGGAGGAAATCCGCGGACCTGCCGGCCGCAACATGTGGGAGAAGCTCGCCAACGTTCAGGAAGAGGTGCTGGCGAACTATCTCAAGAACGAGTACCCGCAAACGGTCGCCGTGGTGCTCTCAAAACTTGGCGCCGAGCACGCCGCCCGCGTTTTGGCGATCCTGCCGGAAGACCTCGCGCTCGATTGCATCAATCGCATGCTGCGCATGGAATCCGTGCAAAAGGAGGTCATCGAGCGCGTCGAGCAAACGCTGCGCACCGAGTTCATGTCGAACCTGTCGCAGACCCGCCGGCGCGACGCGCACGAGGTGATGGCCGAAATCTTCAACAACTTCGACCGTCAGACGGAAACCCGCTTTCTCGCTGCGCTTGAGCACGACAATCGCGACGCGGCGGAGCGCATCAAGGCGCTGATGTTCACGTTCGACGATCTCATCAAGCTCGACACCGGCTCGGCGCAAACGCTGATGCGCAACATCGACAAGGACAAGCTCGCGATCGCGCTCAAAGGCGCCTCCGAGCCCGTGCGCCAATACTTCTTCAGCAACATGTCCACACGCGCAGCCAAGATGCTGGTCGACGACATGCAGGCAATGGGTCCGGTACGGCTGCGGGATGTCGACGAGGCGCAGGCGTTGCTCGTCAACATCGCCAAGGATCTCGCGGCCAAGGGCGAAATCCTGATCTCGAAGAGCCGCGGCGACGAAGAACTGATCTACTGAGGCATTGATGGCAGCAACCGCCAAATTCCTGTTCGATGAGGATTTCGCGAGCGGCGAAAAGCCGACGATCACGCTCGTCGAGCACGAGCGCCGGCGCGTGGACGCCGAGTCCGTTGCTTATCGCAAAGGCTTTGCCGCCGCCGAGGCCAAGGCGCATGCGGAAGCCGATCAGCGGACCGCCGCTGCCCTCGCATTGATCGCCGAGCGGCTCGACCGCATGCACCGCGATCTTGCAGCTGTCGAGGCGCGGCTGGAGATCGAAGCCGTCGATGTCGCGGTCGCCGTTGCCGGCAAGCTGGCGCCCGAGCTTGTCGCACGTGAGCCGCTTGCAGAAATCGGCGCGCTGGCCACGACCTGCTTCCGGCACCTGGTCGCCGCGCCTCACGTCATCGTCCGCGTGGGCGAGGCCATCTACTCCGAGACCAAAAGCAAGCTCGAGGATATCGCGCGCGGGCATGGCTGCGAGGGGCGCATGGTCGTTGCCGCCGATGCAAACATCGGGTCGGGCGATTGCCAGATCGAATGGGCCGATGGCGGCGTCAATCGCGATCTGGCCGCAACAAAAACCTTCATTGACGGCGTAGTCGGACGTTACGTCGCGGCGCGCGCGCCGGCACAATCATAGAATTCGCGGAGACCGAAGCGATGAGTGACAACGACAGCAAGGTGCCGCTTCCGGATCTGGAGCGCGGTGAGATGCCGGCAGCTGAAGCCGGCACGCTGGCGCAGGAAGCGGACTCCGGGAACGTCACACGCGGCGCAGCGGACCTTGAAGCGGTTTTCGACGTCCCCGTGCAGGTGTCGGCTGTGCTCGGCCGCGCACGCATGGAGGTCGGCGATCTGCTCAAGCTCGGCCCCGGCGCGGTGCTCGAGCTCGATCGCAAGGTCGGCGAAGCGATCGACATCTACGTCAACAACAGGCTTGTCGCACGCGGCGAAGTTGTTCTGGTCGAGGACAAGCTCGGCGTGACGATGACGGAAATCATCACTGCGGACAGAAACTGATTGGAGCTCAAGTCATGCGCCTTCTCATCATCGGAACGCTGGAAGGCCAGCTCACCGCCGCGACAAAAATCGCGATGGACAAGGGCGCTAACGTAATTCACGCCGAAAGCGTCGATCAGGCGCTCGCTGTCCTGCGATCAGGTCGCGGCGCCGATCTTTTGATGGTCGATGTCGCGACCGACATCCGCGATCTCGTGTCGCGGCTCGAGGCCGAGCGCATCCATGTGCCGATCGTCGCCTGCGGCGTGACCAGCGACGCACGCGCCGCTGTTGCCGCAATCCACGCGGGCGCGAAAGAATACATCCCGCTGCCACCCGACCCGGAATTGATCGCGGCGGTGCTTGCCGCCGTCACCAACGACACGCGCGACCTGATCTGGCGCGACGAAGCGATGGCGCAAGTTGTCAAGCTGGCGCAGCAGATCGCGAATTCCGAAGCGTCCGTGCTCATCACCGGCGAAAGCGGCACCGGCAAGGAAGTGCTGGCGCGCTACGTGCATGGCCGCTCACCCCGCGCGCGCAAACCATTCATCAGCATCAATTGCGCGGCCATTCCGGAACACCTTCTCGAATCCGAACTGTTCGGCCACGAAAAAGGCGCCTTCACCGGCGCGCTCGGCCGCCGCATTGGAAAATTCGAGGAAGCAAACGGCGGCACGTTGCTGCTTGACGAAATCTCCGAGATGGATGTGCGCCTGCAGGCAAAACTATTGCGCGCCATCCAGGAACGCGTGATCGACCGCGTCGGCGGCACCCGGCCGGTACCGGTCAATATCCGCATCATCGCCACCTCAAATCGCAATCTCACCAACGCCGTGCGCGAGGGAAAATTCCGCGAAGACCTGCTGTTCCGCCTTAACGTCGTGAACCTGAAAATCCCGCCGCTGCGCGAGCGTCCTGCCGATATCGGCGAACTCGCGCAGTATTTCGTGAAAAAATACGCCGACGCCAACGGCGTGCCGGTACGGCTGCTGTCGGCGGAAGCACGCCGCACGCTCGGCATCAATCGCTGGCCGGGCAACGTGCGCGAGCTGGAAAACACCATTCACCGCGCGGTGCTGCTGTCGGCCGGCCCGGAGATCGGCGTCGATGCCATCCTGACGCCCGACGGCTCGCGGATCGACGCGATGCGCGGCGCCGGTGTTGCTGCACAGGCCGCCATGGCCGCCGAGCAGGTTACGCGCAATCTCGTCGGCCGCACCGTCGCCGAGGTCGAACGCGACCTCATTCTGGAGACGCTCAAGCATTGCCTCGGCAACAGGACCCACGCGGCCAACATCCTCGGCATTTCCATTCGCACCCTGCGCAACAAGCTCAACGAATATGCCGCCGACGGCGCGCCGATCCCGCCGCCCAACGGCGGCGAGTTGCGGGGCGCGGCATAAATTCTGCTGTCACGCCCCGCGAAAGCGGGGCATCCAGTACACGCGAGCGACCCAGTGATTACTGGATCGTCCGCTTTCGCGGACGATGACAGCCGAAGTAGCATCGCCGCATGACCGCCATCTACAAAATCTGTCCCTCCTCGCTCTGGCGCGAGGCCGAGCGCGATGGCCTCTTCCGCGGCTCCGATGATGATCGCCGTGACGGCTTCATTCACTTCTCAACCGGTGCCCAGCTCGCCGAAACCGTAAAGAAACATTTCGCCGGTCAAAGCGATCTTTTGCTGGTGCATGTCGATACAAAGCGGCTCGGCGACGCGCTGAAATGGGAACCGTCGCGCGGCGGCGCTCTCTTTCCGCATCTTTACGGCAATCTTGCTCTGTCCGCGGTCACGCGAGTCGAGCCATTGCCCGACATGACACGCCTTCAGGAATTTCACTGAAGCGTTGCGGAACGGATGGATTGCGACGCCGTTGTCCGTCCCGGGCGGGCATTCTCCCGGAGCGGGTTTCATATGGACAAAGATGTTGCCGGCGCGACGACCTCGGTCGTTCCGGAGCTGAACTGGCCGCGTTTACATTCCTCCATTTACCGGCAGGGCAACAGCGCGCCGCACTCGATAGCGGCGAAGGCTGTGGCGAACGATGCATACCGTTTTCGATGCCCCATAACCAAAAGTTTTGTCCTGCTGACCGACGATGAAACCGTGACCGCGCTGCATTGCGGCCGGGCCCGGCTGCGTTGTGTTGCCTGCGGAGAGCTGCATCTAGTGCGGACTGGTCCACGGTAACGCGTCAGGCTGGTCCCTTTATCGAAAATAACGGGAAAACAGAAAGTCGCCTACGCAATCGCCTTTTCTGTACTCCTCACCCACCGCTCATTGCGCCGGCAACTAGGGTATCATCAATACCCGATGGACCTCGACGCGAACCGCAACTTGCTCGTCGCCGCCCTCGCCCGCGTGGCCGGCGGCGACCGTATCGCGTTGCAAACAGTCTATCGCCTCGCCTCCGCGAAGCTTTTTGGCGTCTGCCTGCGTATCTTGCACCAGCACAGCGACGCGGAGGATGTATTGCAGGAGGTCTATCTGACGATCTGGCGTAAAGCCGGAGAGTTCAATGCGGCAACGGCAAGCCCGATGACTTGGCTGATCGCGATTGCGCGCAACCGCGCGATCGACCGTCTGCGAGCGCAGGGCAAGAACCGGCGCATGATGGCCATCGACGTTGTCGCGAATTTGCCGGATGACGGGACACCGGCCGACGTAGCAATCGAGCGTTCGGAGCGAAACGAACGCCTGCACGAGTGTCTCGGCGGGCTCGCGGCCCACGAAAACGCGGCATTGCGCGGCGCATTTTTCGACGGCAACACTTACGAAGAATTGGCGGAGCGTATGGACGTACCGCTCGGAACGATGAAAAGCTGGATTCGGCGAGCGATGCTAAAGCTGAAAGCGTGCCTGCAACGATGAGCGAGATCGACCATACCGGCGCACCGGACGACGAGTTGCTTGCCGCCGAATACGTTCTCGGCGTGCTTGGCGCGGCAGAGCGCGCAGTTATCACGCGCCGCATCGAGGGGGACCATCGTTTTGCTCGCACGATCGCCGATTGGGAAATGCGCCTTGCGCCATGGGCAGAAGAGATCGCGCCGGTCGCGCCGCCCGCGGCGATCTGGGACCGCATTGCCGCGTCTCTTCCTGCGCAGCAGGCTCCCGCGCAGGGCTGGTGGGAAAGCCTTGCGTTTTGGCGGAGCCTTACAGTTGCAACCGGGGCCGTCGCTGCTGCGTGCCTCGCCACGCTCATCTATTTTTACGCAACTGCTCCGAAGCCGCCGCTGCTGGCCACGCTCGATGGTGGCGGTAAGCATTTATTCGTAGCAACGATCAATCCACGTGGCGCGACCGCGTCGGTCGTCCCCGCTGCACTTTCGGTAAGGCCTGACAGAGTGCCCGAGCTTTGGCTTATTGCACCCGGCGAGAAGCCCCGCGCGCTTGGCCTTCTGAGCGCGGATAAAGCCGTGACGCTAGTAATTCCTGCAAACCTGCTGCCGCAGTTTACGACGCGGGCCGTTTTGGCCGTCTCGTTGGAGCCGCCGGGCGGGTCGCCCACCGGTGCGCCGACCGGACAGGTGATCGCCCAAGGCAAGCTCACGAACCTGTGAGGATGCGTCTGCATCCGCTACGTTCGTATCTCCGTAACTCCTGACGCCTCCCCGACGGGGACGTGAAACAGAGCAAACGGAGTTACATGATGAAACGCATTCAAAACATCGCCTTCGCCGGAGCGGCCGCGTGTGCGCTGGCATTCGGCGCATTTTCGCCCGCACCTACTTTCGCCAAGGAGATGACCAAGATGGTCGGCGGCGCGCCGATGTATCCGTCCAAGAACATCGTCCAGAACGCGGTCAATTCCAAAGATCACACCACGCTGGTCGCGGCGGTGAAGGCGGCTGGTTTGGTCAAGACGCTCGAGTCGTCCGGCCCTTTCACCGTATTCGCACCGACCAATGAAGCTTTCAAAAAGTTGCCGGACGGCACCGTGCAGAATCTGCTCAAACCGGAAAACAAGGACAAGCTCAAGAGCATTCTCACCTATCACGTGGTGCCCGGCCGCCTATCCACAAAGGACCTGAAAGCAAAGGTGAAGGCCGGCGGCGGCAAGGCTGAGCTCAAGACCGTCGAAGGCGAACCGCTTACCGTGAAGGAAAAGGATGGCAAGCTCTGGCTCGTCGATGCGAAAGGGGACACCGCGCAAATCACCATCGCTAACGTGATGCAGTCAAATGGCGTCATTCAGGTGATCAACACCGTGATGCTGCCCGGCTAATGGTTGTTTGCCTGCGCGACAGCGTTTACGTCCTCTCCCGGCTTTGGGAGGGGACGTTTTCGTTCAGCCCGCGGCGCCGTTAACCCGCCGCTAACCATAAAATGGGCAAATATTGCCGGGTGAACCGCCCGCCGAGGGCGGATGGCCCCGTGCCTTGAGCCCATGAGCGATATTTCCGCAGCCCAGCCGACAAGCAGCTTCAGGCTGCCCTCGCTCGCCGAGGTCGGCACCTTCATCAAGCGTGGCGATATCGCGCTCGCGGTCGGCGTCCTCACGATTCTGGTCGTGCTGATCCTGCCGCTGCCGCCGGTCCTGCTCGATCTTGCGCTTGCCATATCTATTATTGTCTCAGTGCTGATCCTGATGACGGCGCTGTTCATCCAGACGCCGCTCGAATTCTCCTCGTTCCCGACCGTGCTGCTGATTGCGACCATGTTGCGGCTTGCGCTCAACCTTGCCTCGACGCGTCTCATTCTCGCGCACGGACACGAGGGCACCGACGCCGCCGGCCACGTCATTCAGGCGTTCGGCAATTTCGTGATGAGCGGCAATTTCGTGATCGGCATTATCGTGTTCACGATCCTCATCATCGTGAATTTTGTCGTCATCACCAAAGGTTCCGGGCGCATCGCCGAAGTCGCCGCGCGCTTTCATTTGGACGCGATGCCCGGCAAGCAGATGGCGATCGACGCCGACCTTTCCGCCGGCCTGATCGACGAGAAGGAAGCCCGCCGGCGGCGTCAAAAGCTGGAAGACGAAGGCGGCTTCTTCGGCGCCATGGACGGCGCCTCGAAGTTCGTGCGCGGCGACGCAATCGCCGGCCTGCTGGTGGTGTTCATCAACGTCATCGGCGGCATGATCATCGGCATTGCCCAGCAAGGCTTGAGCTTTTCCGACGCCGCGCATTCCTACACCATTCTCACCGTCGGCGACGGGCTCGTCACGCAAGTGCCGGCGCTAATCGTTTCGACGGCAGCGGGCCTCCTCGTCGCCAAGGCCGGCGTCTCGGGCGCCGCCGACAAAGCATTGCTCAAGCAGCTTTCCGGCTATCCGAAAGCCCTCGGCATGTCCGGCGCCGTGATGGTGGTCATGGCGCTTCTGCCAGGCATCCCGATGATCCCCTTCCTCGCGCTCGGCTCAGGCGCCGGCGCACTTGCCTACATCTTCGACAAGCGCACCAAGCTCACTGCCGCAGCCGAAAAGAAAAAGGCCGAAGCCGATGCCAAGGCCGAAACCAAGGAAGAGCCGATCACCAGCGCGCTCCGCATCGACGATCTGAAGATCGAGATCGGTTATGCGCTTCTGCCGCTGGTCAATGGGCCCGACGGCACGGATCGCCTGACCGAGCAGATCAAAGCCCTGCGCCGTTCGCTCGCGGCCGAAATGGGCTTCGTCATGCCCGCAGTGCGCATCCTCGACAATGTCCAGCTCGACGCCAATGCCTACGTCATCAAGATCAAGGACGTGGAAGCCGGCAGCGGCAAGATCTGGCCCAATCAGTACATGGTCATGGATCCCACCGGCGGTCAGGTGAACGTGCCGGGTACGCACGTCACCGAGCCGACCTTTGGGCTGCCGGCGACCTGGATCGAAGCCGGGCTCAAGGAGGAAGCTTCGCTCAAGGGCTATACGGTTGTGGACGCGGCCACGGTTCTGTCCACGCATTTGACCGAATTGCTCAAGAGCAACATGTCTGAGCTGCTCTCCTATGGCGAAGTGCAAAAGCTCCTGAAGGAAATGCCGAAAGAACAGGCGGAACTGGTGAAGGACCTCGTGCCGTCACAAATCAACACGTCTGGAATCCAGCGCGTGCTGCAAATCCTGCTCGCCGAGCGCGTCTCGATCCGCGACCTTTCGACGATCCTGGAAGGCATCGCCGACGCAATTGGCGCGACACGCAATCCGGTCACGCTGGCTGAGCACGTTCGCGCCCGGCTATCCCGCCAAATCTGTGCGCAATACAGCGCCGGCGGCTTCCTTCCTCTGATCGCCTTGTCCGCGCAGTGGGAGCAGGCGTTCGCGGAGTCCATCGTCGGCCAAGGCGACGAACGCACGCTGGCCATGCAGCCCTCCAAGCTATCGGAATTCATCAACCTGGTTCGCGAGCGCTTCGAATCCGCCGCGCGCGAGGGCGAAGCGCCGGTGCTGATCGCCTCGGCTGCTATCCGGCCGTTCGTGCGCGGCATCGTCGAGCGCTTCCGTGCGCAGACGCCGGTCCTGTCACAATCTGAAATTCACCCGCGCGCGCGTCTCAAGACCGTTGGCACGATCTGAGCAAATTGGTCTGAGCGGTCTGACACGCTGTCTTGATCAGCTATCACGTGACTTCAAGGTTCCGTGAGGTCCCCTGTGGAACCGAACCGCACTTCCCAAGTTGTAACTTGCAGATTTGAACCTTTTCGCCGGAGCGCGAGACCAAGGGATGAATGCTTGGGAAAGTGCCATGAACTGGTCGCTTTACACCGCAGACCGCGCCACCCACCTCAAGATCGTGGTGGTAGCCTTGCTCGCCGCGACAATCATCGCGGGGTTCGGCATTGCGTTGCGGGGCCTTGATCTCGGCACCGACGTCCTCACCGCGCAAAACCCGACGGTGGTGCAGCCAGATAATTTGAAAGTTTGGACGAGTCGCAATACCTCGTTGATTCGCTGATTTTGTATTGAGTTCCCTCCCCCACTGTGCGCCATCTTGGCGCACAATTTTTTTGTATGCTCAGCAGCTTGGCCCCGAATCTTGAGATCAATTGACCGGCCGGCAATATCTTGCAAAGAACTTCAAGCGATACTGCAACGGGCTCCAATTGCTGCGCGCCACAGTGTTTCATAGAAATCGTTCGTCTTTTCGCAAATATCTTGTTCCGCTGGTCATCGTCCTGGCCGGCATCGCAACGGCCGTGCGCGCGCAAAATTCGCTGGACGTAACAGCCGATTACGAAAGCAAGCTCGCAGCTTACCTTCGCCTGCATGGCCTCTATCAGGCGCAGGCAGACGCCTACTGGGATGCAATTGCCGCGAAGCGTCGCATCCGCAACGCCAAGCGGCGCGAACACCGCCCGATCGACGTGAACGATTACGTGCTGACGCAGCCGCCGGTTTACCGTGGCCCGCCGATGCCAAAAAATCCGTTCGCACCGCCGGCGCCGCCGCGTGAACACCCGGAAATTCCGGTCATTGCCGATTTCCTGCAGGCGGCCAAGGAATACTTCGCCTTCGTGCCAGAGCGGAAAAGCGAAGCCGCGTTCAAGCGCGCCTATGCGCAGGCCGCGCTTGCCGCAGGACTCACGAAGGAGCAGGTCGTCAACGTCTACGCCTTCGAAACGGGCGGCAACGGCGAATACGACACGCAGGCCGGCGTCACTCCGACACGGTCGCAGGCGATTTCGCCGGCGGTGGGTTACAATCAGTTGCTCAGCACCAATACGGTCTCGCTCCTTGCCGAGCACGG
>DASUKT010000127.1:0-2931 GCA_036278575.1 Pseudolabrys sp.
CCCGGAGGTGCGCCGATCAGGCGCGCGACCGCGTGCTTCTCCATGTATTCCGACATGTCGATGCGCAGCAACGCGTTCTCGTTGTCGAAGAGGTATTCGGCGAGCGCCTTCGTAAGCTCGGTTTTGCCGACACCGGTCGGGCCCAGGAACATGAAAGAGCCGATCGGCCGGTTCGGGTCCTGCAAGCCGGCGCGCGCGCGGCGCACCGCGGTCGCAACTGCATGCACGGCTTCGCGTTGGCCGACGACCCGCTTAGCGAGCTCGTCCTCCATGCGCAGCAGCTTTTCTTTTTCGCCCTCGAGCATCTTGTCGACGGGAATGCCCGTCCAGCGCGACACAACCTGAGCGACGTGGTCGGCGGTGACCGCCTCCTCGACCATCGCGCCGCGGTTCTTTTCCGATGCTTCGATATTTTTCAGTTTCTTTTCAAGCTCAGGGATTCGACCATAGGCCAATTCTCCGGCGCGCTGGTATTCGCCACGCCGCTGCGCATTCGCCAGCTCGGCGCGAAGCTGATCGAGCTCGGTCTTGAGCTTCTGCGCGTCATTGAGCTTCTCTTTTTCCGATTTCCAGCGCGAGGTGAGATCGGCCGATTGCTTTTCCAGGGATTTCAATTCCGCTTCGAGCTTCTTGAGCCGATCCTTTGACCCGGGATCGCTCTCTTTCTTCAGCGCCTCCTGCTCGATTTTCAGCCGCACGATTTCGCGGTCGATGGAATCGAGCTCTTCCGGCTTGGAATCGACCTGCATGCGTAGCCGCGCAGCGGCTTCGTCGACGAGGTCGATCGCCTTGTCCGGCAGGAAACGGTCGGTGATGTAACGGTTCGACAATGTCGCAGCCGCGACGATTGCGCCGTCGGTAACGCGCACGCCGTGATGCTGCTCGTATTTGTCCTTCAACCCGCGCAGGATCGAGATCGTGTCCTCGACCGAAGGCTCGGACACGAACACGGGCTGGAAGCGCCGCGCCAGCGCCGCATCCTTCTCGACGTGCTTCTTGTATTCATCGAGCGTGGTCGCGCCAATGCAATGCAGTTCGCCGCGCGCAAGCGCCGGCTTCAGCAGATTGGATGCATCCATCGCGCCGTCGGCCTTGCCCGCGCCGATGAGCGTATGCATTTCGTCGATGAACAGGATGATATTGCCCTCGGCGGAGGTGACTTCCTGCAGCACGGCTTTCAAGCGCTCCTCGAATTCGCCGCGATATTTCGCACCGGCGATCAGCGCACCAAGATCGAGTGCGAGCAGCCGCTTGTCCTGCAAGCTCTCCGGCACGTCGCCATTGACGATGCGCAGCGCCAGGCCTTCAACAATCGCCGTCTTGCCGACGCCCGGCTCGCCGATCAGCACCGGATTATTCTTCGTCCGCCGCGATAGCACCTGCACAGTGCGCCGGATTTCCTCGTCACGTCCGATTACCGGATCGAGCTTGCCGTCGCGTGCCGCCTGCGTGAGGTCGCGCGCATATTTCTTCAGGGCGTCATAGGCATTTTCGGCGGAAGCAGAATCCGCCGTGCGTCCCTTGCGCAGGGCATTGATTGCGGCGTTCAGGTTCTGCGGCGTTACGCCGGCTCTTTTCAGGATTTGGCCAGCTTCGCTGTCTTTCTCAAGCGCAAGCGCCAGCAGCAGGCGCTCAACAGTGACGAAACTATCGCCGGCCTTCTCGCCCGCTTTTTCGGCAGCATCGAAGACCCGAGCCATCGCCGGCGCGAGGTAAATCTGCCCTGCCCCGCCGCCTGAAACTTTCGGATTTTTCGCAAGCGCGGCCTCGACATCGGCAAGTGCCTGACGCGAACGACCGCCCGATCGATCGATAAGCCCCGCGGCGAGCCCTTCCGGGTCGTCGAGCAGAACCTTCAACAGATGTTCGGGAGCGAATTGCTGATGGCCCTCGCGAAGGGCCAGACTTTGCGCAGATTGCACGAAACCGCGTGCGCGGTCGGTGTACTTTTCGAAATTCATGTTTCAACTCCATCGGCCCATTGCGGCGCCGTAATGCGGGTCCCCGAAGGCGGCCCGCCTTGGCATTATGTGGGGGTATTTTGCTCCGTTTGAAGGCCCCGGTCGTCGCAAGAAGGAGCCCGTGTTAAACCGGCAAACCCATGCAGAACCCTGTAATCCAGGCGATCTACCGCTACCCGGTAAAGGGCCTTTCACCCCAGGCATTGCCGCAGACCCGGCTCACGCCAGGAGCCACTCTCCCCGCCGACCGGCTCTATGCGATTGAAAACGGCCCGACCGGCTTTAATCCGGCGACGCCCGCCTATTTTCCCAAGATGCGCTTCCTGATGCTGATGAAGAACGAGCGGCTGGCCTCCCTGCGCACCAACTTTGACGAGGCCACCCATACGCTGAGCATCGAAAGCGACGGTCGCGAAGCGGTCGGCGCCGATCTGCGCGCGCCGGAGGGGCGGCTCGCAGTCGAAGCCTTCTTTCGCCGCTTCATGCCGAAGGAGTTGCGGGGGGCGCCCAAGGTGCTTTTCGGTGGGGGCCACAGCTTTTCCGACGTGGCGAAGAAAGTCGTTTCCATTATCAATCTAGGCTCGGTCGCGGCCCTGGAAACCTCAATCGGCGCGCCGGTCAGTCCGCTTCGCTTCCGCGCCAATCTTTATGTCCACGGCTGGCCGGCTTGGCACGAGTTCGACTTGCTCAATCGCGAAATCTCGATCGGCAAGTATGCGCGCCTGAAGGTGATCAAGCGCATCGTCCGCTGCGCGGCGACCAATGTCGATCCCGATACCGGCATCCGCGACCTGGAAATCCCGGCAACGTTAATGCGGAGCTTCGGCAACATGGATTGCGGCGTCTACGCTGAGGTTACGACCGGAGGCGAAATTGCCATCGGAGACACCCTTTCAGAGGGTGCCACCCAGGCATGACTTTGTTGCGAAGCCGCCGCACACCCCTTTTCGATAGCAGTGTGCGGCGCTCA
>DASUKT010000128.1:0-22545 GCA_036278575.1 Pseudolabrys sp.
AATTTTTCGGTTGCGCTCTTGAGCTGGCCGCAGGCCGCGAGGATGTCGCGCCCGCGCGGCGTGCGCACCGGCGAAGCGTAGCCGGCGTCAAACACGACTTGTGAAAACTTTTCGATCTGCTCCCAGTCCGAACATTCGTAATGCGATCCCGGCCACGGATTGAATGGAATGAGGTTGATCTTCGCGGGGATGGCCTTGAGCAGACGCACCAGCGCCTTCGCATCCTCAATCGAATCGTTGACGCCCTTGAGCATCACATACTCGAACGTGATGCGCCGCGCATTGGAAGCGCCGGGATAGTTGCGGCACGCATCCAGCAATTCGGCGATCGGGTATTTGCGGTTGAGCGGTACAAGCTCGTTGCGCAAGTCGTCGCGCACTGCATGCAGCGACACCGCCAGCAGGCAACCGATTTCCGCGCCTGTGCGTTCGATGTTGGGCACCACGCCCGAGGTCGACAACGTAATGCGTCGCTTGGAGATGCCTATGCCTTCGTTGTCGGCGACGATCAGCAGCGCATCGCGCACCGCGTCAAAATTATAGAGCGGCTCGCCCATGCCCATCATCACGATATTCGTGATGCACCGATCGCCGCCCGGAATGACGCCGCCGGAAGGGCGAATACCGCCCGGCCAATCGCCGAGCCGGTCGCGCGCGACCATGATCTGGCCGACGATCTCGCCGGCGGTCAGGTTGCGCACGAGGCGCTGGGTGCCGGTGTGGCAGAACGAGCAATTGAGCGTGCAGCCGACCTGGCTGGATACGCACAACGTGCCGCGGTCGGCATCGGGAATATAGACGGTTTCGACTTCATGCGGCCGCTCGCCGGGCGTCTCGCCGGGAAGCCGCAGCAGCCATTTGCGCGTGCCGTCCACCGAGACCTGCTCGGCGACGACTTCGGGCCGCGCCAGGGTGAAGTGGGCGGCGAGCGCCGCGCGCAACTCCTTGGACACGCTGGTCATGTCCACAAACTCGGTCACGCCACGGAAATAAATCCAATGCCAGATCTGCTGCACGCGCATCTTGCGGGCGCGTTCCGGCACGCCGACCACAGCGAGCGCATCCGCAAGCGCCGCGCGCGTGAGCCCGATCAGCGGCGGCTTGTCCGGCGCGACGTAATGTTCGAGCGGCGCCTTTTCGATCGGAGCGACCGCGGGCGCGGCCTCAAGTGTCGAAGTCATCTTTTCCTTGTCATGGCCGCTTAGGTACGCGCAGTCTATCTAAGCGGGATCAGCGGGTCTCGCCACTACATGGCAGCCCGGCGATGACCCCCTTCGGGGGTCACTTGCACTCCTCAGCGACCTTGTCGAGCGCCTGGGCAATGCCCTTCAGGGAGTACGTGTCGGTCGTCTTGGTGCCGTGCGTCGAGACGCTTTTGATGACAACTTCGGCGCCCTTGCGCATGGCGTCCACCATCTGCGCCTCATCGGCAGCATTCCTGATCCAGGCTCCGTCGTTCTGCGTGTACAAAGCGTAATTCGTCGAGCCGATGGTTGCGCTCGCATCGACATTAGGTTTTTGCGGGTAGCCGACGATCACCGAGATTTCGTTCTTCACCTTTTCAGCCGGACGCGTCGAAACGAACATATACGGTTCGTCGCGATCCCGGCCGGCTGGCTCGGTCACGGCGGATGCCGGCTTGGCAAGCGCGAAGCAAACCTTCTTGCCGCCCGGCGTAGCCTGATAAGCACCCCAATCGCCAAACTGACCGAGCAGGACGGGTGAGCCGGTTTCTTCGGCGGTATGCTTTGGGGCCTTCTTCTTGGCGACGGCTTTTGGCTTCGCCGGCTTTGGACTTGCCGGTTTGGCGGCCGGCTTTGCCGCCGCCGGTTTGTTCGCCGTGCCGTTTTGCGTCTGTGCGGCGGCGGGAGATACAGCGACAGCAGAAGCCATCAGCAGCGGCAGCAGAAAATAAAGGCGGGTGATGCTCATCGGGCCTTACCGGTCAAACGGTTGTACGTGAGGTGACGCCCCCGGAAGCGCCGATGGATATTACCGAATGCCGACAATGTGAAGGCGCTTGCGTGAGCCGGAACGACGCACCGCACAGAAATGAACGCGGGGGGATGCGGGGCTGTGCTAGAGAGAACGTTTGGCCGGCTGATTATGCCCATGAAAGCGCTGCTTTGTACCCATCTCGGCACAGCCGACAATCTTGAAATCCGCGACATCGAGAACCCGGCGCCCGGTTCCGGCGAGGTGGTCGTGCGTGTGAAGGCCGCAGCCCTGAATTTCTTCGATACGCTCATCATAGCGGGACGCTATCAAACCAAACCGGCATTGCCGTTCTCGCCATCGGCCGAATTCGCCGGGGTCGTCGAGGCCATCGGCGCCGGCGTGAGCACCTGCAAGCCCGGCGACCGCGTCCTCGGCTACCTCGGCTACGGCGCGGCGCGCGAGCTGATCTCGGCACCAGCGTCTCGAATCGTGAGGATCCCCGACGCGCTCGATTTCGACCGCGCCGCGGGCCTTTGCGTCACCTATGGCACCACGCTGCACGCACTCAAGGATCGCGCGGCGTTAAAGACCGGCGAAACGCTTGCCATTCTCGGCGCATCGGGCGGCGTCGGCCTTGCGGCGATCGAGTTCGGCAAGCTAATGGGCGCGCGCGTGATCGCCTGTGCTTCATCCGAGGACAAGATCGCTTTTGCAAAGCAGCACGGTGCCGACGAGGCGATCAATTACGGCAAAGACGACCTCAAGGAGGCCTTGAGAAAAGTGACCGGCGGGCGAGGCGTCGACGTGATCTACGACCCAGTCGGCGGCGCGTATTCTGAATCGGCCTTGCGTTCGATCGCATGGAAAGGACGCTTTCTGGTCGTCGGTTTTGCCGCGGGCGACATTCCGAAATTGCCGCTCAATCTCGTATTGCTGAAAGGTTGCGACGTTCTCGGCGTATTCTGGGGCTCGTTCATCGAACGCGAGCCGGAGGCTTACCGGGCCAACATGGCACAGCTCATCGAATGGTGCGCGCAGGGAAAGTTGTCGTCACATGTCCATGCGGTTTATCCGCTCGCCGACGCTGCGAAAGCGCTTAAGGCCATCGCCGCGCGGCAGGTCATGGGAAAAGTCATCTTGCATCCGTAATCCTCATGGTGAGGAGCCCGCCGAAGGCGGGCGTCTCGAACCATGAGACCCCATCCTTCGAGACGCACCGCTTCGCGGTGCTCCTCAGGATGAGGCTTCCCGCGCCAGTTTATCCATCGCCTCCGCGAGCTGCACGTCGAGATCGGTTAAGCCGCCCGCATCGTGCGTCGACAAGGTGACTTCAACATTCTTGTAGACGTTGAACCATTCGGGATGGTGATCCATTTTTTCCGCGATCAACGCAGCGCGGGTCATAAATCCGAACGCCTGATTGAAATCCTCGAACACGAATTTTTTGCCGATGGCATCTCGTCCCAATACTTCCGACCATCCGGAAAGCTTGCCAAGTGCAGTCTTGCGGGCCTCGCCCGCTAATTTAGTCGCCATGAAATACCTTTGCCGGTCATTCCCCCGGCGGCACGACGGAAGCGTCCGCAGGGCCATCGTCCACTTTGGATTCCAGCCGCCGCGGTGGCGAGGCCAATGAGCGCGTTATATCGGCGCCGGGCAGCATCTCCTGCGGCTCAACGCCATGCACCGAATAAAGTTGCGGTGCGGCGCGGTTCACCTGCAAATGGAAAATGTCGGGGCGATTGTAATGGCCGGCGAAGTCGTGCCTGAGTTTCATCTGGATCGACAGATCGAGATTGCATTCGGCATAAAGAATGCCTTCTTCCGCGCCCATGGGGCCGGCAACGATGCGGCTCATCGGATCGACGATGAGCGAGCCGCCGCAACAATCCGAATCGCGCAGGAATTTCTCGCCCTCGGGCCCACATTGCAGCATCTCGATCATGCGTTCATCGACGGTACCGCAGGCGGAAACGACGAACGCCTTGCTCATCTGCGCGAAGGCTTGCGAGTCGATGGCGACACGATTGCGCAGCGGATCGCCGCTGGTCGGGAAATGGTTGGGCCAGCTCATCACGTGAATGCGCGTGCCTTCCGCGATCAGCGCAAACACCGCGAGCGGATTCGAATTCTCGCCGCAGATCAGTCCGCTCATCGGCCCGAATTCGCTCGGAAACGCGCCGAATGTATCGCCGAAGCCGCCCATGTGAACGAGCCGCTCGCCGACTGTGGGCATGATCTTCTGATGCTTGCGGATCAGCGTTCCGTCCGGCCCGATATAGAGCTGCGTGTTGAACATGGTGCCGGTCGTCTGCGGCAGTTTCTCGCAGACGCCGATCACGACATAGGCGTTGGCCGCCCGCGCGGCTTCGCAGAGCGCATCGGTTTCCGGCCCCGGAATCTCGACGGAGTTCTTGAACAGCTCGACGGCAAGCTTGTTGGCGACCGCCGCGGTCGCCGCATGATGGTGGTACCAGATCGGGTGCGCCGGAATGAAGCCTTCGGGAAAGCCGATCACCCGCGCACCGTTCTTGCCCGCCTCACAGATCAACCGGCAGGCTTTCTCAGTCGAACCTTCCCGGTCGAGAAACACCGAGGCGGCCTGAACCGCCGCAACTTTTACCTTGGAAAAGCTGTCGCCCATTTCGCATAAATCCTTCGCCGTCCCGCCTTAGGAACCCGGACGATACTATCTGCCGTTATCGAAAACGGCCACAAGCCGCTTAACCACGCAAGGGCGGCCCCGGTTGCGCTGGCGGGGTTACTGACTATATTCCGCGCGAATCGCGGGCCTGTCGGGCCCGCTTTGGTTTTTTGAACATTTCGGCGCAAGGAATGGATCTCCGCAACGTTGCCATTATCGCGCACGTCGACCACGGCAAGACGACTCTGGTCGATCGTTTGCTGCAGCAATCGGGCGCATTCCGGGAAAATCAACGCGTCGCCGAACGCGCGCTCGATTCCAACGATCTCGAGCGCGAGCGCGGAATCACCATTCTCTCCAAGGCAACCTCGATTGTCTGGCACGGTACGCGCATCAACATCGTCGACACGCCGGGGCACGCCGACTTTGGCGGCGAGGTCGAGCGCATCCTGAACATGGTGGACGGCGCATTGGTGCTGGTCGATGCCGCGGAAGGTCCGCTGCCGCAGACGAAATTCGTCGTCTCGAAGGCGCTCAAGATGGGCCTCAAGCCCATCGTCATCATCAACAAGGTCGACCGGTCCGACGCACGGCCGACGCAGGTCGTCAACGAAGTCTTCGATCTTTTCGCGGCGCTGGACGCAACTGACGAGCAGCTCGACTTTCCGATCCTCTACGGCTCGGCCAAGGAAGGCTGGATGGCGGAGAGCCCCGAGGGGCCTAAGAACGCCGGCATGAAGCCGCTGTTCGATCTCATGCTGCGGCACGTCTCGCCGCCGCACATCGAGGAGGGACCATTTCGCCTGCTCGGCACGATTCTCGAAGCCAATCCTTATCTCGGGCGCGTCGTGACCGGCCGTATCACGTCCGGCTCGATAAAAACCAACCAGGCCGTGAAGGTGCTCGACCGCGACGGTAATCTGATCGAACAGGGCCGCGTCACCAGGCTGCTCGCGTTCCGCGGCCTTGAGCGCACCGGCGTCGAGGAAGCCGACGCTGGCGACATCGTCGCCGTTGCCGGTCTGCCGAACGCCACCGTCTCCAACACCATCTGCGCGCCGGAAGTCGAGAAGCCGCTCCCCGCGCAACCAATCGATCCGCCGACACTGGCGATGATCTTTCGCGTCAACGATTCGCCGCTTGCCGGAACCGAAGGCGACAAGGTTACCGGCCGCATGATCCGCGACCGGCTGCTGCGCGAAGCGGAAGGCAACGTGGCCCTGCGCGTGCGCGAATCCGACGAGCGCGATTCGATGGAAGTCGCCGGCCGTGGCGAATTGCAGCTCGGTATCCTGATCGAAACCATGCGGCGCGAAGGCTTCGAGCTTTCGGTGTCGCGGCCGAAGGTACTGCTGCGCGAGAATCGGCAGACTGGAGAAACCCTGGAACCGATCGAGGAGGTCGTCATCGACGTCGACGAAGAGCACTCCGGCATCGTCGTGCAGAAAATGTCGGAGCGTAAGGCCGACATGATGGAGATGCGCCCGTCAGGCGGCGGGCGCGTGCGGCTTGTGTTCCATGCGCCGACGCGCGGCTTGATTGGCTATCAGGGCGAACTGCTCACGGACACCCGCGGAACCGCGATCATGAACCGGCTGTTCCACGGTTATGCGCCCTTCAAAGGGGCGATTCAGGGCCGCCGCAACGGCGTATTGATCTCCAACGACCAGGGCGAAGCAGTGGCTTTCGCATTGTGGAATTTGGAGGACCGCGGCCCGATGATGATCGAGCCGGGGTGGAAGGTCTACAACGGCATGATCGTCGGCGAGCACACACGCGGCAACGATCTCATTGTCAACGTGCTCAAGGGCAAGAAACTCACCAACATTCGGACTACATCGAAAGACGAAGCCGTCCGCCTCACGCCGCCCATCCGCATGACTCTCGAGAAGGCGCTCGCCTATATCGAGGACGACGAGTTGGTCGAGGTGACGCCGAAGTCGATTCGGCTGCGCAAGAAATTGCTCGACGAGAACGAACGCAGGAAAGAAGAGCGCAAGAAAGAAGCCGAGGTCGCCTAATCCGAATCGGCTAATCCGAATCACCTGTGGATGATTCGCGCGCTCGCGACTCGGTTTCCACGAATCACCTCGCGCGCGCTGCGCTGACGCCGTTCCGAACACGACGTTTCGAACCAGATTTCAATCAACAACGGCGGGTTTTGGTTAAAACTGTGGCCGGTAATCCACACCGTTAACTCATCATTAAGCATAGGGCTTGAAGGGCGCATCGTTCATTGCTTCTATCCGCCCATGACGACGGTCCTGATAGAGATTCGCCGCGCGAAGACCTCCGACGCAGAGGCAATTGCGTCGACGCACGACCAGGCTTGGCGCGCCGCCTATCAGGGCATCATCCCCGGAAGCGAACTCGACAAGCTCATTAACCGTCGCGGCCCGGATTGGTGGGACAGCGCCATCCGCAAGGGCAGCCGCATCACGATACTGCAGTTCGGCGAGCACGTCGCCGGTTACGCCAACTATGGCCGCAACCGTGCGCGCAGCCTGTTCTACGACGGTGAGGTCTACGAGCTTTATCTGCGCCCGGAATACCAAGGCCTGGGCTTCGGCCGCCGGCTGTTCTCGGCGGCGCGCAAGGACCTTGTCCAGAGCGGTCTCAAAAGCCTCGTCGTCTGGGCGCTTTCCGACAACGAACCGGCCGTTGAATTCTACCGTGCACTCGGTGGCCGCCCTGTCGCCCGCTCGTCCGAGCGCTTCGGCAGCAAGACCCTCGATAAGGTGGCCTACGCCTGGCAGGCGTAATCCCCTCCATCATACCCGTTGTCATTCCGGGGCGCGTGCGAAGCACGCGAGCCCGGAATCCATAACCGCTGGCGCTGCGGAGTATGGATTCCGGGCCCGCACCCTCGGTGCGTCCCGGAATGACAGTCTCAGATTTTGGGCTCTGGCAATCCGTGCTGCGCGCAGGCCGCACGCAGGGTGTTGAGCAGCAGGCATGCGATCGTCATCGGGCCGACGCCGCCCGGCACCGGCGTCAGTGCGCCGGCAATTTTCTCCGCCTCGTCGAATGCAACGTCACCGACAATCCGTGATTTTCCACCGTCGCCCGGAATCCGGTTGATACCGACATCGATTACTGTCGCGCCGGGCTTGATCCAGTCGCCGCGGACCAGTTCCGGCTTGCCGATTGCCGCGATCAGCAAATCCGCGCGCCGGCATACGGCCCGCAAATCGCGCGTCTTCGAATGCGCTATGGTCACCGTCGCATGTTCGGCGAGCAGCAACTGCGCAACCGGTTTTCCGACGATATTTGAACGGCCGACAACAACCGCTTCCATCTCGGCCAGTGACGCGTGCACTGTCTTTGCGAGCAGGAGGCAGCCGAGCGGCGTGCACGGCACGAGCGCCGGAATCCCGCTCGCCAATTTGCCAACGTTCAGTGGATGAAAACCGTCGATATCCTTCGCCGGATCGATCGCCGCGAGGACCCTTTGCGAATCGATGTGCATCGGAAGCGGCAGCTGAACCAGAATCCCGTGTACCGCAGGATCGCCGTTGAGCCGTGCGATCTCCGTCAGCAGTTCAGCTTCACGCGTTGATTCCGGCAGTTTACGATCGGCGGCGCGCATGCCGGCTTCCGCCACCGCTTTCGACTTGGCGCGAACATAGACTTCGCTTGCCGGATTTGCGCCAACCAGCACGACGGCAATTCCCGGCGTCAGACCGTGCGTCTGTTTCAGGCGTGCAACTTCACCGGCGACCTTGCCGCGCAATTCCGCGCCAACCGTTTTGCCGTCAATGATGCGTGCCGTCATTGTCCCGCCCGCAAATTCCGCGGCGGCTTCTTACCGCGATACACACATCTTCTCCAGACTTGGGGCGACGGCCCCCTGATCCGGCGGTCGATTGAATTAGAGTGCCACGCCTACGATCCACGCCTACAGACGCCGCGCGGGCAAAGGATCAAATCCCGTAGACGATCTTGGCGTAGAGCCAGAAGACGAACTGGTCGAGGAACATCAGGCCGATCATCAGGATGACGAACGAAATATCGATCCCACCCAGGTTGGGAAGAAACGAGCGGATCGGCCGCAATGCCGGCTCCGTCACCTGATAGAGAAAATAGCTCACGCTGCGGACGACGTCGTTGCGCATATTGACGACGTTGAATGCGACCAGCCACGAAAGAACCGCGGTCGCGATCAAAACATAGATATAAAGCCAGATCACCGTGTGAATCAGCCAAAGAAAGGGATTGCTCGCGATCATCTGCACCATCCGCACGTTGGGGCACGATGAATAGCCGCTTGTCAGGCATAGGGAAAGGGCGGCGGCCGTCATCGATCAAGGCCCGAAATTCCGCGTCTTTGCCGATCCTTGACTCGCCGAAACGCCGGCCCTAAATGGCGCCCACTCGCCCGAGTTCGATGCGGCGGCCTGCGTGCCGCTGCTCCATGGCGGGGCCGTAGCTCAGCTGGGAGAGCGCCTCGTTCGCAATGAGGAGGTCAGGGGTTCAAATCCCCTCGGCTCCACCACTCGCCTTCGCCAAGGCTTCGGCGAGCAAGACCTTCGCATAGCGAGCATCCGCCGTGCTTTGGGCGAAGGTGGACCAATGCGGTTGGCAAGCCAGCTTTGATCCGCGAAGATCGCCCGCTGAAACTCGCAGAGCGAAGATGGACTTCATTTTGATGTTCGACGCAAGCCTTTGCGCAGTGAGTGTTAGCTGAGACGAGCTCTACTGTGCTGCCGCTATCGCGGCTGCGGCCGGCGTGTTCTGCGCGTTGCCGATCCAGTGGTCGATGAAATTCGATAGCCATTTGCGCGCGGCGTAATCGTGCACGGCGCGATCAGAGATATGCTCATGCCGTTGCTTGGCGCCCGGCAATTCCATGCGGTGCGCGCCGCGCGTGAGCCATCGGTACATCATCGCGTGCGTGACTTCCGGATGGAACTGCAAGGCATAGCCGGTGCCATAACGAAACGCCTGGATCGAAAACGCATCGCCTTCCGCCAGCAGCTCACCGTCCGCGGGCAGATCGAAACCCTCGCGGTGCCATTGATAAACGTGGTCGGGCCAATCGGGACAGACTTTGCGCCCGGCGTCGGTCGGGCGAATGGGATAATAGCCGACTTCGGCGTGGCCCTGCGGATGCGGATAAACACGCGCGCCGAGATGATGCGCCATCATCTGCGCGCCGAGACAAATGCCGAGATAAGGCTTCTTGTCGCGTAGCGGTACCGCAATCCAGTCGATCTCGCGGCGGAGGAAGTCATCCTTGTCGTTGGCGCTCATCGGGCCGCCGAAAATCACGGCGCCCGCATGATCGTCCATGGTCTCGGGCAAGGAATCGCCGAAACGCGGGCGTCGTATGTCGAGCCGAAAACCGAGACGGGTCAGGATTTGCCCGACACGTCCAGGCGACGAATGCTCTTGATGAAGGATGATGAGTACCGGCTTCGCCATAATGGTCGGCGCGATTCCATGCAGTCCCGGATCAGTACTAGCGCCTTCGCCCGCCTTTGCAACCTTACATCAGGGCGGACGCTATGTGCCCCGCGCAGCCCTTCTGCGAGATTGTCGGCGATCGACGGCCCCTAAAAGCAGCGAACGCGGCACGACGCGCACAAGCACGGTAACGAGCCTGTTCGGCCAGCCCGGCACGACCACGCGCCGCCCTTGCATCAGGCCGCGATATCCTTCCTCCGCAACCTGCTCGGCGCTCCTCGTCAGCATCCCCGGAGCAAGCCCCCCACCTTTGATGCCCGCGCGCTCGGCAAATTCCGACGGCACGGGACCGGGGCAAAGCACGGTGACCCTGATGCCGCGTGGCTTGAGCTCGCTGTGCAGCGCCTCGGAAAATGAGAGCACGTAGGCCTTGGTCGCGTAATAGACCGCCATGCCGGGGCCAGGCAGAAACCCGGCCACGGAGCCGACATTCAAGATTCCGCCGCGGTGACGCGCGAGGCTCTCGACAAAAGCGAGCGAGAGATCGGTCAGCGCCCGAACGTTCAAGTCGATCATGTCGAGTTGCTCGTTGCGATCGCGTGAAGCGGCCGTCCCGACCAGACCGAAGCCGGCATTGTTGACAACGTATTGCGGCTCCATGCCCGCGGCGGCCATGGCGTCGCCGATCGTTCGCGCGCAATCGGCTTTGGAAAGGTCCGCAACAATCACCAGCGGTCGCGGTGCGCCTGACGCGGCGATCTCATCGGCCAAACCGCGCAACCGATCTTCGCGACGCGCGACAATCGCCAATTCATGGCCATTGCGCGCAAATGTCCGTGCAAGCGCAACGCCGATGCCGGCGGATGCGCCGGTGATGAGAGTGACCGGCCCCAACGCGCTCACGTACGATCGGCCGGACGCGCACCGGCGACGCGTTCGCGCAATGCGATGCGCTCCTGCGCGGAAATGCCGAGCAGATCGGCGGCGCGCCAGATCAGATTGTCTTCAAACTCCGAAACCTGGCCGTCGGCGTAAACGATTTCCCACATCATCTCGACCATGCGGGCGCGGCCTTGCTGGTCGAGCGAGCGATTGAGTCGGGCGGTAAAATGATAAAGATCGACCGCTTCCCGTTCGGCTTCCGTCGCCTCGGCGACCAATTCGTCGGTCATAGCATCGTCAAGATTGAACTGCCGCTTGATAACGGCATGCAGCCTGCCGCGCTCGGCGTCAGAGATCGCGCCGTCGATTGCCGCGACGTGAATGAGAAGAGCGGCGGCAGCCAGACGATAATCGTTTTCATCGAAGCTGCCCGGGTCTTTGCCACCCTCGCCGAGCCCCGATAACAATTTTGTAAAGGCTTCAAACATCGCTCGCGCTGTTTACACGAGGAGGAGCCGTGAATGCAAAGTGGTGGAACGGAAACGATGGCGCGCTCCAGCGGAACCCGCGTGGAAGCCAATCACCCACTGCGATCGCAGATTTACTCGATCGCCTTGCCCTTGCGATAGCTGGCTTCCAGCAACGCGATATTGCTCTGAACGTATTTGTTGGCGGGGTCTTTCCGCCGCGCCGCCAGCAGCTTGTCATGCGCGCGCCTGTAATCGCCGCGCAGCATGTACGAATAACCCTCGTTGTTCAGGATTTCGACCGTTGGGCCGATGATCTTGGTGGCCTGGGCATAGGCGCGGTCGGCGAGGTCGAAGCGGCGCAAGCGATCGTAGGCCGCCGCAAGGCCGAGCCATGCTTCGGCGTCGCGCGGATGACTCTCGACGGCGCGGCGGAAGGACTTCTCGGCCAGCCCGAAATTCTTTTCCCGGTACTGCTTTTTACCGAGATTAAGGTCATCGTTCGGATCGCTTCCGAGCAGCGCCGGCTGTGCTTGCACAGGCGCGCCAGGCGGCGGACTCGCGCTTTCGGCCGCCGAGGCCTGCGCTTGCGTTCCTGCGGAGGCATCGGTGTTGCTTGAAGAGGCAAGAGCGGCCGCAGCCGCGGCCTCGGATGCGGAATCGCCCGGTTTGAGGGCCTCCGAGAGGCCTCCGGAGGTGGTTTCGCAGCCCGCAAGCGATAGACCCGCCATAATGATCAGGGCGCGCACTACTCCAGGACGCATGACAGACGCCTTCAACGGAAACACCGGGACCCTCCCGAACGCATGAAGCTAGGCGATGCTGGTTAAAATTTTCTGGCGGGTGGCTGCGGGCGCCACCGGGCGGCAAATACCTGGTTAGAAATAATGGCCGGTATGAAGTTTGACGAAGACGGGGAGCAGAATCACGACGAACAATACCGGGAAGATGCAGACCATCATGGGCACCGAGAGCTTGGCCGGGAGCGCATAGGCCTTTTCCTCGGCGCGCGAGAGCCGTTTATGGCGCATGTCCTCGCTATAGACCCGTAAAGCATCCGTTATGCTGGAGCCGAGCTCGATCGACTGGGTGATGAGCGTGGCGAACGACCGCACCTCCTCCAGCGCCAGACGTTCGGCAAAGCGCTCCAGTGCGTCGGTCAGCGTTCGGCCGGCGCGGATTTCAAGATTGGTCATGTGGATGTTGGCCGCGAGCGATGGATAGCTGTCGCCCAGCTCCGATCCCACACGCTCGAGCGCAGCCTCCATGCTCAGGCCGGAGTCGGCGCACACGACCAGCAAATCCATAAAATCGGGAAATCCCGCCTGATGCTCCAGCTTGCGCTTCTTTATTCGCTTGTCGATGTAGAGGCTCGGTCCGACGTAACCGGCGAGCCCGGCGGCGATCACAAGTGTCCAGAAAAGTGTCCCGCCGTGGGCGCTGAACATCGGCAGAAACAGAAACACCAGCAACGCCAAACCGACCGCCAGCACGGTCCGGCCGATGAAGAAGTAGGCGACGCCGCGAGGATCGTAGATGCCCGCCTGGATCAGACGCTGGCGCAACACTTTCATGTTGTCGCCGTTGGTCGTCGCATAATGCTTCGTGGTGTATTCGAGCAGACCTGCAACGGCTTTCAGGCTCGAATGACGCAGCGAGCGTGACGAGCTGTTCGCGCGCTCATGCGTGTCCTGAATGCGTGCCGCCCGGCGCCTGACGGATGCCCGCACCCGGATCACCGCCATAACCGAGAACGCGAGAACCGCCGCGGCGAGGAATACCAGCATGGCGACCGCCAAGCTGAAGCCGTCACGGAACAGGCTGCTGAATAAATTCATCGGTCAGATCCTGAAATTCACCATCCGGAACATGATGAAGTTTCCTGTCAGCATCCAGCCGATGGCAATCGCCAGAATGACTTTGGTGAGATGCTCGTGCCAAACGCTGGCGTAGAAATTCGGAGCGACGAACAGGATGGCCAGAAATATGCCGATCGGCAGCGCCGAGAGAATGAGCGCGGATGCGCGGCCTTCGGCGGCGAGCGCCCGGATTTTACGCCGCATCTTGAAACGCTGGCGAATAACACCGGAAAGATTGTTGAGGATTTCGCCGAGATTGCCGCCGGTCGAAGCCTGAATCGCGATCGCCGTGACGAATAGTGGGAGATCGTCGGTACCGACCCGGAAGTAGAGGTTACGCATCGCCGACTCGAGATCGGCGCCATAGGTGATTTCGTCGACCACGATGCCGAATTCCGTACCGACGGGATCGGGGAGCTCGCGTGCGACCATGGTAATCGCGATCGGCACCGGATGGCCGGCGCGCAACGAGCGCACGATGATGTCGATAGCGTCGGGAAATTGAGCGCCGAATTTCTTCTGCCGCCGGCGGCGCAGCATTTGCAGCACGAGAACCGGCAAAACGGTTCCGCAAAACGCCGCAGCAAGCATGGCATGCAGGATGGCGTGGTCGAACGTCATGGTGCCGACGAAGGCTGCAACCATGCCGGCGGCAATAAACAGGACCAACCGTCCAAACCCGATGGAAAGGCCGGATTGCAGCACAAGCTGATTGAGATTGATGAGCGGCAACCGGTATTCGCCGCCGCCGGTCAAGCCGCGCTCCCGTCGCAACTGCACCAGGACGCTTTCACGGTCAGGCTTGTCCTCCATGACACGCAGGCGCCGGTTGATGTTTTTCCGGTACGAGGAGCGCGTATGGAACAGCAGATAGCAGGCCTCGAAAAGCAATGCTCCCGAGGCGCCGATCAGGAGATAAATGAGATAGATCGGGCTGAAATCGAACATGGTTTTCAGAGCGGATGGGTCGGGTCGAAGTACGTGCCGGGAATCTTGATGCCCTGATTGACGAGATGCGTGAGAAAGCGCGGCCTCACGCCGGTCGCCTGAAAATGGCCCAGCACTTCGCTATCCGGCCCGGTTCCGGTACGCACGTATTTGAAGATTTCCTGCATCTGGATGATGTCGCCTTCCAGACCGGTCACTTCGGCAATCGAGGTCACCTTGCGCTTGCCGTCCGATTGGCGCTGAAGCTGCACGATGAGCTGGATGGCGCCGGCGATTTGCCCGCGGATCGAGGCCACGGTCATCGGCAAGCCAGCCATGCCGATCATCTGCTCGAGACGCGTGATGGCGTCGCGCGGCGTGTTGGCGTGGATGGTCGCCATCGAGCCTTCGTGACCGGTGTTCATCGCCTGCAGCATGTCGAACGCCTCTTCACCGCGGCACTCGCCGAGGATGATGCGGTCGGGGCGCATACGCAGCGCGTTCTTCACCAGTTCACGCTGGCGGATTTCGCCTTTGCCTTCGATGTTCGGTGGACGCGTCTCCATGCGGCCGACGTGCGGCTGCTGCAACTGAAGTTCGGCAGCGTCTTCGATCGTGATCAGGCGCTCCTTCTCCGAGATGAACGCGGAGAGCGCATTGAGCATCGTCGTTTTGCCCGAGCCTGTGCCGCCCGAGATGATCGTGGTGATGCGCGCCTTCACCGCGGCGGCCAACAGCTCCGCCATTGGCGGCCGCATCGCGTCGACTTCGACCAGTTTGGAAAGATTGAGCGGCTTCTTGGAAAATTTTCGGATCGACACCAGCGGCCCGTCGACACCGATCGGCCGCACCGCGACGTTGACGCGTGAGCCGTCGAGCAGGCGTGCGTCGCACAATGGATGCGATTCATCGACGCGCCGTCCGACCGCAGCAACGATCTTGTTTATGATACGGAGCAGATGTTGCTCGTCCTTGAATCGAACCGGTAAGGGCTCCAGCACGCCGCGGCGTTCGACATAGACGCACTCATGGCCGTTGATGAGAATGTCGCTGATGCTGGGGTCTTTAAGAAGCGGCTCGAGCGGTCCCAAACCGGTCATCTCGTCGAGAATTTCCGAAACGAAATCGGAAAGCTCCTGCGCATTCAACGCCAGCCTCTCGACCAGGACGTATTGCGCGACAAGCTGCTGAATGTGAGCCCGAACTTCGGCTTCCGGCAATTTCTCCAAAGCCGAAAGGTTGATTTCCTCGATCAGCTTCCGGTGCAACCTAACCTTTGCATCCAGAAGCTTGTCGCTGAGCAGCGGATTGGAGGGAGGCGGTGCTGTCTGTTCCTTCGGCTGCTCCGCAACGGCGACAAAAGCCGGCGTGGTCGGGGCGGCCGCGGGCGCGGCTACCGTCTGTTCTTCGGGAACGATAGGGGGCGACGGGACGCGCCGGGCGCTAAATCGTCCGATCATGACTTCAACCCTTTATCTTTGCCGCCGGACGTCAGCGCGCGAACGACAGCTTGAGCTTCTTCAACAATGGCAAGGATTTTTCGGCCGATCGGCCGGCAGCGGCCGGCGGCAGCACCAGCTTTTTGAGCTGCTGCGTGACGGCATTATTGGGCTTTACTTCGTCGAGCGGAACGCCGCGGTCGATGGCTTCCCGCACCAAGGCGTAGTCGTTGGGGATCGCACCCGCAAAGGCCTCGCCGAGAACGTTTTCAAGGTCGCTGCGGTGCAGGCTCGAGGTAAACATCTTCTGCTGGAAGCGGTTGACAACAACTTGCGGCGCCGGGCCGCCATCGAGCCGCTCTCTGATCGCCGTCACCAATTGCCTGGCGTTGCGCAAGGCGGGCACCGTCGTTTCGCTGATAATAAAGAGCTTGTTCGAACCGAGAAGCACGCCGTCGGTCCACGAGAACCAGGTGCGCGGCATGTCGAAAACGACGTACTCGAAATTGGTCGATACGAGGTCGAGCAGCCGCGTGACGACATTGGGATCGAACGTGCGCATTTCAGCCGGGCGGTTCGGAGCCGCGACCACCGCCAGACCCGATGCATGATGCGACAGCATCACTTCGAGCAGCTGCCGGTCGAGCCGTTCCGGCCGTGGCTCGATTTCGCCGAGGTTTAGCCGCGGCTCGAGATCGAGGTAATCGGCAACGTTGCCGTGCTGGAAATCCAGATCGACGAGGCACGTCGACGGCCTGTTGCGCTGCCCGTTGCTGTTGAGCAGCAGCATGGCGGTCTGGATTGCGAGCGTCGTAACGCCGGCCCCGCCCACCGCCGGAAGGAAGGTGTAAATTTGCGCTTCGGTCACTTTTTCGGTGTGCGCCGAAGCTTGCGTGACGCGCGCGCACGCGCGCACCAGATCGACCGGCGCAACCGGCTTCACCAGGAAATCGGAAATGCGCATCTGGAGCAGTGTGCGTGCAACGGCTTGATCGAAGCTTTGCGTTACCGCTATCACCGGCGGCCAATCGCCATTGCGCGCCATGAACTGCGACAACGCCTGCATTTCTTCGGCACGCTCGGCATCGAGATCAATAACGATAACCGCCGCACCAGTGGTGTCGAATTTACTGTCGATCTCGCCGAGCTTGCCCGAGACGACCGTCAGTTCGATCTGATTGCTGGCGCTAAAGGTCGTGCGCGCCGCGCTCTCGAAATCCGCGTCGCCGGTCAGGACGACAATACGCGTTTGCTCGCTGGTGGCTGGCGGTTGGGCTTGCATCGGGCGTCTCGGCTAATGCACCGACGTGATGGTCGGGCCGACGGGCGTCGTGTTGCTTCCGCCACCGGAGCTCGACTGTGACTGTGCGGGCGCATACGTCGCCGATGTGCCGATGCCGACCGGCGGCGTGACTTTGTTGTCGCGGTAGCGTTGAACCGCGCTTTGCATCCTCTGCCCGCTGTACGCGATGTGGCGGTTGGCGCTCGAAGGCGGCCACGGATCGATGATCTGCGTGACCTTGTTTGTCTCGATGGCGTCCCCGCTGGACGGCGCGACGGTGACGCGGCGATCCAGATATTGGGAACAGGCGCAAAGCAGGCCGCCGAGCAGGACCGCCGTCAGGCCTGAACGCCAGACGTTATTGGATGGAAGCATGGGCAACCCCTTTCGGTAAATCCAGCATGTGTCCGGCAAATTGCCGGTCGTCGGCGGTGACGATCCGCGCCTCGACCGGCGTCAGCGCACGTGCTTGATCGCGCGTGACTTCATTTTTGCCGAGCAGGAAGAAGTCCACATCGTTCGGCGGCAACGTGTTGTCCGACGGAGTCGCGATGAGGTCGCCGGGCCGCGCCGGACGGATAAGGTGCGGCGTGACGATGATGACAAGGTCGGTCTCGTTCTTCTGATAGGACTTGCTCGAGAACAGAGCGCCCAGCACCGGGACGCTGCCGACCCACGGCAACTGATCGATCTGGTTATTGGTGTTGTTCTGCAGCAAGCCGCCGATCGCGAAGCTCTGGCCGTCGCGCAATTCGATCGTGGTCGAGGCGCGGCGCACCGTCAGCGCCGGCACATTGATGCCGCCGGCGACCGTCACGGAATGGGTTGTGTCGATCTGGCTGACTTCCGGCTCGATCTTCAGATTGATGATCCCGCCATTGAGAACGGTGGGCGTGAATGCAAGCCCGACGCCGTATTTCTTGTAGTCGACGGAAATCTGCCCGAACGAGCCTGAGACGGGGATCGGATACTCGCCGCCGGCAAGGAAGCTCGCGGTGTCACCGGAGAGAGCCACCAGGTTCGGCTCCGCCAGAGCGCGGGCGACGCCTCTTTGTTCGAGCGCATTGATAAGCACGTCGGTCGTGGCGCCGCCGCCAACCAGCCTTGCAATCGCAAACCCGAACGGAGAAGCGCCCGAGAGCACGCCAGCAGCCGCTTCGGTTACGGGGCCGACCGGCAAGACGGAAGTTTGGTTGCCGACGTTGATGATGCTGTTGCCGCCGAACCTGTTCCACTGGAAGCCCAAGTCCCGGCCCGCGTTACGCGACAATTCAACAAAACGGACCTCAAGCATGACCTGCTGCGGCTGCAGCACCGATACCGTATTGATGATCTCGGGGCCGAACTGGCGCGCGATGGTAACCGCCTTGTCGAGCGTCACCGCATCGCCGACCTCGCCCGTAAGCATGATGCGGCCGTTCACCGTGGACGCTTGAATATGTGAACCGGGGAAGCGGCGATGGAGCTCGTTGGTAAGCCGCGTGATGTCGTACGTGACTTCGATATCGAAAATGCCGACCAGCTTTTTATTTTCGGAATAAACCGAAACGCGCGTGGTGCCGATCTTCTTGCCGAGGATCGACAATGTGTGATCCGTCAGCGGATTAACATCCGCAACCGCCGGATCGCCAACCGTGACATCGACAAAGCTTGTGTCGGTGCGCACATCCTGCGACTTTCCGATCGTGACAGGCACCATCACCGTGCGGCTGCTGCCGACGATCTGGATTTGCCGCTGCTGGGCGTGCGCGTCGCCGAGCAGGCACAGCAATGTGGCGGCCAGCGCCACGGCCATCGAGATCGCCAGATCGCGAAGCCAGTTGCCGGTTCTTGCGTTCGCGTCGGGACGCCGCACGGCAAAGCCCACGGCCCATTCATCTTTGCTAATCACGAGTCTCTCCCCACCCTGCTTCTAATAAGTGCGGCGCGCTCAACGAGCCGCCTGCTGTTGCCCTGTCAGAGCCGAATCCCCAACCGGCCGTTCAACAGGAACGCTGTACTGCTGCTTCGACGACGGCCGTATCACGGTTATCGTTGTGGTCTCGCCCTTGCCGGATCCGAAAAGATCGCCGACGCTCAAATCCTTGAGCGTGATCTTGCGAGTCTTTTCCTCTTTCGATTCGCCTGCCTTACGCAGCAGCAGCGACAGGCTGCCGACGGAGGAAGCAAGCCACACCTTTTGCGCATCGACAGTGTCGACCTCGAGCGTGACCGACTTGGCGACCGACGCTTTGGCAGCGCGTTCGTCGGCGCTCTGATCGACCGCCAAGACGCGGGCGTTTTGCAGAACAACTTCCGTGCTCGCAGAGCCCTTTTCGAGCTGACGCGTCAGCACCACGTCAACGCGATCGCCCGGCAGCACAAAGCCGCCGACACCTTCGACGTCATTGACGCGAATGGTCACCGCCCTCATGCCGGGCCGCACCAGAGCCGACAGCGTCGCGCGCTGACCGGGTCCGGTGATTTTCAGCGCAAGCACCGGCTCGTTCGGCTCGATGGCCGCGAGGACGACGCGGCGTCCACCCTGCAGGATGTCGGAGATTTTCGAGAACGCACCCGACGGCAGCGCATTGCCGGGCCATGGAATTTCCTTGAGCACGGAGGCATTCAACTCGGCGCCGAAGCGTAGCGGCTTCTTGGCAACGACAATGGTTTGCGTTGCGACCTGCTTTTTGTTCGCTTCGAGGCTTTTCGCCCGCATGTCGGCCTGGTTGTTCAGCCACACCTGGGCGACGAACACAGCGAGCAGGCCGAAAACGAGGGCGAACCCGATCATGACAATGGTACTTGCACGCACGGCGGTTTTTTCCGTTTGACGCGGTCCAATTTGGTGCGGGCAGTATATGTACTTGGGGAGTATTCAATTCGTGAAATACTGAACGGCTCTCGTTGTATGCTGAAAAACCGCTGAATTCCTATTGTTTATGTTTGGTGTGCGGTGTTCGATAAACTTTAGAATAACCATTAATGAAGCTTGCAATACTTATGCGGATTTCCCTTTTTTCGTAAGGAAACGTTCAGCCTAACGTTTTGCTACTATCCGGAAATGCTGACCTGTTGGGCCGGCTCCCCCGGACAAATACAGCCGCGGAAGGCGAGCAGGCCTGACAGCTTGGTAAACAGGCGGCGTGCCCAACGTTGCCGACCCCGCCGCATTACGGCAACATGCGCCCAGGTCGAAATCGAATTTTCGGCAATGCCACCGATCCCCAGGAGATCCAGCTTGATGTCGAAACCACGCGTTCATTACGTGGGTCCGGTAACTTTCATCCAGGCCAAATTTGTCCTCGCCACATGCGTTTCAGTGGGGGTCGCGTGACTACACAGCAAACGGCAGCCGCCCTGAGCACTCCGACCGCCCGGCCAATGGGCGAGCCGCGCATTCGCGTGCAAGGCCTGGGCAAACGCTATGGTACGCTCGAGGTCTTCCGCAACATCGATTTCAATGTCGGCGCCCGCGAAATCGTGGCGATCGTCGGCCCCTCCGGCTGCGGCAAAACCACCCTGCTGCGCTGCATTGATGGCCTCATTCCCGTCGATGCCGGCGAGATCCGCGTCGGGCAGGAGCGCGTCACCGAGCCCACCGCCGGCGTCGCCATGGTCTTCCAGCACTTCGGGCTGTTCCCGTGGAAGACGGTCTCCGACAACGTCGCTTATGGCTTGCGCATGGCAGGCGCTTCGAAAGCGGATATCGACCGCAAGGTGCCCGATTTTATCAAGCTGGTCGGTCTCTCCGGCTTTGAAAAGGCATTCCCCTATCAAATGTCCGGCGGCATGCAGCAGCGTTGCGGCCTCGCGCGTGCACTCGCCGTCGAGCCGAACGTGCTGCTCATGGATGAGCCTTTCGCGGCGGTCGATGCCCAGACTCGCGAAATCCTGCAGTTCGAATTGCTGCGCATCTGGGAAGAGCGCCCGACGGCAATGATCTTCGTTACGCATTCGATCGAAGAAGCGGTTTTGCTAGGACATCGCGTGATCGTGCTCAAGGGACGGCCATCCAGCATCCACGAGACGATCGACATCGATCTGCCGGAGCCGCGCACGCGGGCGACGCTGCGTGAGCCGCGCTTCGCAGAATTACGCGAACGGGTCTGGAATACGCTGATGCGCGAAGCACGCGAAGCCGAGTTCCACCTCGAACGATAGAACGACAGAAAAGCCAAATAGAAGAAGGGAGGATTCAATGTCCGGTAAATTCTCAAAATTTTGGATGGGCGCCGCCATCGCAATGCTAATGGCTGCTGGAAGCGGCAGCCCCGCTGCCGCTCAGGGCAAGAAGCTCGTGCTCGCGCTGCCCGGGATTCCGCCGATTTTCTCGGTGATGATCGGTTACGTCGCCGAAAAACAGGGCTTCTTCAAAAAGTACAAGGCCAACGTCGAAATTCGTCCCTTCGACAACGGCACGGCCGCCGCGCGCGCCGTGATCGCCGGCGATGTCGACATGTCGTGGTCGCCGACCCCGCCCGTCATCAATCAGATTTCCAATGCCGGCGTGCCGTTGGTCGCGATCTATGGCATGCCGAACCCGGACTGGGTGTTGGGAACGACCGACGAAGGCAAGACCTGCAAGGACGTGGTCGGGCAGGATGTCGGCGTCGACTCGATCAACGGCGCACGCTCGATCGCGCTGCGCTCCATGATTGCCGGCGGCTGCCCCGGCGTGAAGATCACGGATGTGAAGCAGGTGGCGCTCGGCTCAAGCTCCGGCACGGCGATGATCGCCGGCCGCTTGCACTATGCAGTTCTGCATCTCGACGATCTTGCCGCGATCGAAAATCAGGGCAAGAAGCTCCACGTTCTGCTCGCGATGAAGAACACAAATCCGACCAGCCATTATCTGATGCTGGTCGCGCGCAAGGACAATCTCGCGAAAAATCGTGACGGTTTCGTACGCGCTCTCGCAGGGATGATCGATGCGGCGCACTTTATGAACGATCCGAAGAACGCCGACACCGTCGCCCAAATCGCGACGATCACCGGCCATAACAAAGACGTTTGCAAGGCCGCGCTCAAGCAATTTCTCGCCATCGACTTCTGGGCGCAGAAGGATGATGGCTTGCCTCGCAACAAGCTCGAAGCGACCGCCAAGGCGATGAAGAAGATCGGCGCGATCAAAGCCGACAAGCAGCCGGTGACGTTCGAGCAGCTGGTCGACGCAAGCGTCTGGAAAGACGCCAACGCGATGGTGAAGTGACGCATTGGGAGAAGGCGCTGCGCTAAAGCCAATCTGTCATGCCCCGCGCAAGCGGGGTATCCAGCACTTCGGCGAGAGCGAGGGAACCGCAATACTGGGATTACTGGATCGCCCGCTTTCGCGGGCGATGACATCTCGGTAGCTGAAATGACAGTCGAGCGAGTCTAAGGTGCTTACCAACTACATCCGCCGTCAAACACCGTTCTGGCTCAGCATCTTTGCCGGCATCGCGCTGTGGGAGATCGTCGGGCGTAATACCAGCGCCGCTTTCATGGTGCCGTTCTCCGAAACGCTGGTGCGGCTGTGGCAAGTCACGGTGCACGGCGATTTCATCGCGCAGCTCATCGACTCGGGCCAATTGTTCCTGACCGGATTCGTGCTCGCGCTCGTCATCGGCATGCCGCTTGGGATGCTGCTTGCGCGCGTGCGCATGCTGCGGGTGGGCATTGAGCCTTACATCATGATTATCTACGCGACGCCTCTGGTCGCGCTCATCCCGTTCATTTT
>DASUKT010000129.1:0-7145 GCA_036278575.1 Pseudolabrys sp.
CGCGGGCCGGAAACAGAGCTTGCCGAGCGCTATCGCAAGCGAGTCATGCAGACGGGCCGCAGTCTCGGGCTGCGCGAGGTCGACATCATCGAAGTCAGAGAAAGCCGCGCCGCCGATCCGGGCAAACGCATGCTGGAGGAATCGATTGCGCTTGCCAACGTCATTCCCGCTGGCGCTGTAACCGTCCTGCTCGATGAGCGCGGCGACAGTCTCGATAGCGCAACGTTCGCAGGCCGGATCGCCAAATGGCGCGTCGACAATTGCCCCGCCGTTGTCTTCGTTATCGGCGGCGCGGACGGACTCGCTGCAACCTTGCACCAGAGAGCAACGCTGCGGCTTTCCTTCGGTGCCGCTACGTGGCCTCACCAGATGGTGCGGGTCATGTTGCTCGAGCAACTATACCGGGCGGTCACGATTCTCGCCGGCCATCCCTATCACCGTGCCTAAAGCGGGATGACTTTTCTTCGAATCGTCATCCCGCTTTAGATCTTTGTTTGAGCATGATCTTTTCCGAAAACCGGTTCCCCCTTTTCGGGATCATGCTCTAGCGGTGCAGCCCGACGCGATTTGGTCTTAATGGGGTAGCAATTGGTGCAATAGAAGCGAATGACGCCGTGAAGCATCTTGCCGTCGGTCGGCCAAGCCGTAATTTGATTTCGATGATTTGCCGCAAAGCCGACTACCGCTGCCGTTCGCGTCCGGCGCTCATGGCCGGCATCGGCATCCTGTTTTCGCTCACCTTTGCCGCCACAGCCCAGGAGGCCGCGCCGCCGGTCGCACAGAAGGATAATTCCGGAAAACTTGACCCCCTAAAACAGCGCAGCCAACAGCTTCAGGACATTCGCGACGAGCAGAAAAAATCGGCCAATAACGAAGCGGCCATCAAACGCGAAATCGAGAAAATCGGCGCCGACCGGCGAAAGCTGAACCAAAGCCTCATCGACACCGCCGCCCGCGTCCGCGGCGTGGAAACCAAAATTGCCGCAACCGAGGCGCGGCTGAAGCCGCTCGACAACAACGAACGCGCTATCAACAGATCGCTCGGGGCGCGCCGCGCGGTGACCGCGGAGGTGCTCGCGGCCTTGCAACGCATGGGATACCGGCCTGCCCCGGCCTTGATTGTCAGCCCGGAAGACGCGCTGCAATCGGTACGATCCGCCATGCTGCTCGGCGCCGTGGTGCCGAAGCTCCGCCATGAAGTGGAAGCGCTGATGAACGACCTGACGGAACTGGTGCGCGTGCGCAAGGAAATCACGGCCCAGCGCGACCAGCTTAAAACCGAGGTCGCCTCGCTTGGAGACGAGCGCAAACGGCTGACGGCTCTCATTGACGAACGGCGGAAACAGACCGCCGAGCGCGAAAAGGCCTTGGATACCGAGCGGGCGCGCGCCGGCGAACTCGCCCGCCAAGCCAGCGATCTCAAAGATTTGATCGCCAAACTTGAGAGCGGCCCCGACGTGGCAAAGCGATCGGAAACGGAGACCACCCGCCCGGCGCTGGCGGCACTTCACGATCCGGGCCGCATGACGCCGGCAGCTTCATTTGCCTCGCTGAAAGGCCACATCCCCATACCCGTTAACGGCGTAAAAATTCGTGAATTCGGCGCGCCCGACGGCTCCGGCGGCGCTGAAAAGGGCCTGTCGATCGCAACACGCGCCGGCGCTCAGGTTACAGCGCCGGCGGACGGCTGGGTCGTTTACGCCGGTCCGTTTCGCTCGTACGGACAACTCTTGATCCTTAATGCTGGCGGCGGGTATCATGTGCTACTTGCCGGGATGGAACGAATCTCAGTCGATGTCGGACAATTCGTGTTGACCGGCGAGCCCGTTGCGGTAATGGGAAGCGGCTCCCAAATTGCCGCAATTCTCGCGACAGGTTCCAGCCAACCGGTGCTCTACGTCGAGTTCCGCAAAGACGGGATTCCCGTCGATCCAGGCCCATGGTGGGCCGCAAGCCAAGGCGAAAAGGTTCGCGGATAATGCGCAAGACAACACTCATTCTTCTGGGCGCTGCTGCAGGAGCAGCATTGACGCTGCTGGCCACGCAGCCGCGCCTCACGTTGGTCGGCACGACGGCCAATGCGGCCGCCACCGACACATACCGGCAGCTCAACCTCTTTGGAGACGTATTCGAACGCGTGCGCGCCGACTACGTGGAGAAGCCGAACGACGCCAAGCTCATCGAAACGGCGATCAACGGTATGCTGGCCGGACTCGATCCCCATTCGAGCTACATGGATTCGAAAAGCTTCCGCGACATGCAGGTGCAGACGCGCGGCGAATTCGGCGGGCTCGGCATCGAAGTCACCATGGAAGACGGGCTCATCAAGGTGGTGGCGCCGATCGACGACACGCCCGCTGCCAAGGCCGGCGTGATGGCGAACGACATCATCGTCAAGCTCGACGACGACCAGGTACAGGGCATGACGCTCAATCAGGCCGTCGAGAAGATGCGCGGCCCGGTGAATACCAAAATCAAGCTCACCATCGTACGCAAGGGCGCCGAAAAGCCGATCGAGGTTTCGATCACGCGTGACGTCATCCATGTGCGTTCGGTCCGCTCGCACGTCGAAGGCGACGACATCGGCTACATCCGCATCACCCAGTTCAGCGAACAGACCAGCGACGGGCTCAAGAAGGCAATTGCGGACATCAAGGCGAAGGTCAGCAACGACAAGCTCAAGGGCTACATCGTCGACTTGCGCAACAATCCCGGTGGCTTGCTCGACCAGGCCATCTCCGTGTCGGATACATTCCTGCAAAAGGGCGAGATCGTATCGACGCGCGGGCGCAACGCCGAAGAGACGCAGCGCTTCAATGCGCGGGCGGGCGATCTGACCGACGGCAAGCCGCTGATCGTGCTCATCAACGGCGGCTCGGCTTCCGCATCGGAAATCGTTGCCGGCGCGTTGCAGGACCACAAGCGCGCGACGCTTCTCGGCACGCGCTCGTTCGGCAAAGGCTCGGTGCAGACGATCATCCCGCTTGGCTCGGGCAACGGCGCGCTGCGCCTGACGACGGCGCGTTACTACACGCCGTCCGGACGCTCGATTCAGGCCAAGGGCATCACGCCGGATATCAAAGTGCTGCAGGATGTGCCGGACGACATGAAGTCGAAGACGACCGACACGAAGGGTGAGGCTTCCCTGCGCGGCCATCTCAAGGCGGCCGAAGGCAAGGAGGAAACCGGCTCGCAAGCCTATGTCCCGCCCGACCCGAAGAACGACAAGGCGCTGACCATGGCCGACGAACTCCTGCGTGGCACTCAGGTCAATTCGGCGTTTCCGCCCAATCCGAAGGCGCCGATTCCGAACTAACAGACTTCGAAACACGCAACGTGGCGGGGCGGTCTCCAGGGGCCGCCCCGTTTGCATTGGGCGTCTTCCTGAAGTCGTTATTGCCTGCGTGATAGACTTCCGCGATGATTCGCAAGGAATGATTCCGTGGCTACCGACGACCTCGACACACCTCTCGGTCAAGCCACCCGGAAGACCCGCGCAAGATTTCCCGCTGCGATGCCCTATGTCGTGGCGGGAGTCCTCGCTTTGTTTAGTGTCGCGGTCGTGCTTTGGGCGACCTTTGCGAACGATCCACTCGGCGGAGAGCCGGTGGCCGTCGTCCTCACCAACCCGCCGGTCGTCAAGGCAAGCGCAGATCAGGCGGGCGCCGGAAAAGGCGAACACGATCGTTATGACGGGCCATCCGGAAAATCGGCCACGCCAGCTGTGGCCGTCAAGGAAGAGCCGCAGGCGCCTGCCGGCAGCAAGATCATCACCATCATAAACGGCGCAAGCGGCACGAAGCAGAATATCGTCGTTCCCGACAACGCAGCGGATAAAAAAACCGGAAGCAGCGAAGTTACGCCGGCGCAGCCCAAGGCCACTCTACCGCTGACCGAAAAATCGCCGGAAGGCGCCATTCCCACGATAGGGCCTCAGGGCGAGCGCGCGATGACGATTTACGCTCACCCGCGCAAGCTTCCGGCGGCAAAAACCGATGCACCGCGCATCGCGATCATAATCGGCGGCATGGGAATCAGCGCATCGGGCACCGCGGCGGCGCTCGCCAAGCTGCCGGCATTCGTAACGTTTGCAATTGCGCCCTATGGATCCGATCTCGAAGCTCTTGCCGCACGCGCACGGCAGGGAAATCACGAATTGCTGCTGCAAGCTCCGATGGAGCCGTTCGACTATCCCGATAACGATCCCGGCCCGCAGACACTGCTGACCTCACTGACGCCTGCGCAGAATGCGGATCGATTGCACTGGCTGATGAGCCGTTTCCAGGGCTATGTCGGCATCGCCGGTTACATGGGCGCACGCTTCACGGCGTCGGAGCAAGCTTTTGCTCCGGTGCTGAAGGAGATCGCCAAGCGCGGCCTCATCTACGTCGATGACGGCGTTTCGCCGCGCAGCATTGCCGCGCGGATCGCGGCCGGACAAAATTTTCCGTTCGCCAAGACGGATGTCGTGCTTGACGCCGTGCAGACCCCCTTGGAAGTAGATCACGCCCTCGCCCGGCTCGAATTGCTGGCGCGCGAGCACGGTTCGGCTGTCGGCATGGCGACGGCGCTTCCATCGACTGTTGACCGCATCGCAAATTGGGCTGCACAAGTGGAAAAACGCGGCATCGTCCTGGTGCCGATTTCGATGATCGCGCTGAAAGCAAAGTCGTCGTAATCTCGTCCGGCGTGGGCAAAGCCAGCGCTACCGGAACGATGGAACGTAGATGCTTCCCTATCAATCCCTGCCCTACCGTCCATGCGCGGGCGTGATGGTGCTCAATCGCGATGGCCTGGTGTTCGTCGGCCGCCGTACCGACGGCCCTGAGCACACCGATACGACGCACGTCTGGCAGATGCCGCAGGGCGGCATTGACGACAACGAAGAGCCGTACAAAGCGGCGCTGCGGGAATTGTACGAGGAGACCAATATCCGCTCGGTCGAGAAGCTGGGTGAAATCGGCGAATGGCTTGCCTACGATATCCCCCGCGATCTCATTGGGCATGCCTGGGGCGGCAAGTATCGCGGGCAAAAACAAAAATGGTACGCGCTGCGTTTCACGGGTCACGACAGCGAGATCGACATAAGCAATCCCGCCGGCACGCATGAGCCGGAATTCATCGCGTGGCGATGGGCCGCAATGAACGAGCTGCCTGAGCTCATCGTGCCCTTCAAACAGCCGGTTTATGCGCGTGTTGTGAAGGAGTTCGCGCGCTTTGCGCGTTAATGCATCGCAGTCGTCAGGATGTGCCGGTCGATTTGCTTGAAATGATCGAGCCGCATGATGAGCTTGTCGAGCTCGTTACCCTGCTGGGTTTTCTCGATGCGCCGTTCGATCTCCGCGATCCGCGCCGCGATCGTGGTGCGGTCGAAGTCCTTGATGTCTTCGGCCACATCGGCAAGCACGGTGAGACCTTCCGCCGATACTTCGGCAAAACCGCCGAGCACGACGACCTCCCGTTCGCCGCTGCCGTCATGCACCGTCAAGATGCCGGGCCGCAGCGTTGCAACGGCCGGTGCGTGACCCGGCAGCACGCCGAAATCACCCTCGATGCCGGGCACATCTACCTGCTCGACATCGCCGGCAAAGACGAGTTTTTCGGGAGAGACCAGATCGAAATGAAAAGTCGCCATCGTGTTTTCCGCTTTCTCGCTCGTCACCCGCGGGCATGACCCGCGGGTCCATCCAAAAATTTCATTATCCGATGGATTGCCGGGTCAGGCCCGGCAATGACAAAGGCAATTACGCCGCCTCCGCTGCGAGCTTCTTGCCCTTCTCGACCGCCTCTTCGATCGTGCCTACCATGTAAAAGGCTGCCTCCGGCAGGTTGTCGTACTTGCCTTCGCAAAGGCCCTTGAAGCCGCGGATGGTGTCGGCAAGGTCGACGAGCTTGCCGGGCGATCCGGTGAACACTTCCGCAACGTGGAACGGCTGCGACAGGAAGCGCTCGATCTTGCGCGCGCGGGCAACCGTCAGCTTGTCTTCCTCGGAAAGCTCGTCCATGCCGAGAATGGCGATGATGTCCTGCAGCGCCTTGTAGCGCTGAAGGATCTGCTGAACCTGCCGCGCAACGCCGTAGTGCTCCTCGCCGACGATCAGCGGCGAGAGCATACGCGACGTGGAATCGAGTGGATCGACCGCCGGATAAATTCCTTTGGCCGCGATATCGCGCGACAGCACGGTGGTGGCGTCAAGGTGCGCGAATGAGGTCGCGGGGGCCGGGTCGGTCAGATCGTCGGCGGGCACGTAAATGGCCTGCACCGATGTCACCGAGCCCTTGGTCGTCGTGGTGATGCGCTCCTGCAGCGCGCCCATGTCGGTCGCGAGCGTCGGCTGATAGCCCACCGCCGAAGGAATACGGCCGAGCAGCGCCGACACTTCCGAGCCGGCCTGCGTGAAGCGGAAGATGTTGTCGACGAAGAACAGCACGTCCTGGCCCTGGTCGCGGAAATGCTCGGCGACCGTGAGACCGCTCAACCCGACGCGGGCGCGCGCACCCGGCGGCTCGTTCATCTGGCCGTACACCAGCGCGCATTTGGAGCCAGCGGCGCTGCCGTTGTTCTTCTTCGGGTCCTTGTTGACGCCCGATTCGATCATCTCGTGATAGAGGTCGTTGCCCTCACGCGTGCGCTCGCCGACGCCGGCGAACACGGAATAACCGCCGTGCGCCTTCGCGACGTTGTTGATGAGCTCCATGATCAGCACGGTCTTGCCGACACCGGCGCCGCCGAACAGGCCGATCTTGCCGCCCTTGGCATAGGGCGCGAGCAGATCGACGACCTTGATGCCGGTGACGAGAATCGCGGCTTCGGTCGATTGATCGGTGTACGTAGGCGCCGGCTGATGGATCGCGCGCCTCTCTTTGGTCTTCACCGGGCCGGCTTCATCCACCGGCTCGCCGACAACATTGATGATGCGGCCGAGCGTCTCATCACCGACCGGCACCTCGATCGGCTGCCCAGTGTCGGTGACTTCCTGGCTGCGAACCAAACCTTCGGTCGAGTCCATCGCGATCGTCCGCACGGTCGATTCGCCGAGATGCTGTGCAACCTCGAGCACCAGGCGGCGGCCGCCGTTCTTCGTCTCAAGCGCGTTCAGGATCGCCGGCAGTTGGCCTTCAAACTGCACGTCGACGACGGCGCC
>DASUKT010000130.1:0-5193 GCA_036278575.1 Pseudolabrys sp.
CGGCAAGATGCTGATGCTCGACGGCGCCACCCAGATCTCCAGCCGCGACGAATACGTCTACCAGGAGATGATGAGTCACGTGCCGCTGTTCGCCCACGGCAAAGCGAGGGAGGTCCTCATCATCGGCGGTGGCGATTGCGGGATCGCCGAGGAGGTGCTGAAGCACAAGACGGTCAAGCGGCTGACACAGGTCGAAATCGACGAATCGGTCATCAAATTCTCCAAGGAGCATTACCCGGAATTCACCAAGCCGGTGTTTGCCGACAAGCGTTTCGAGAGCGTGATCGACGACGGCTTCAAGTATGTCGGCGAGACGGACCGGCGCTTCGACGCGATCATTGTCGACTCGACCGACCCGCAAGGACCCGGCGCCATTCTGTTCACCAAGGAGTTCTACGCCCGCTGCAAGCGCTGCCTCGCCAAGGGCGGCGTCCTGATCACGCAGAACGGCGTGCCGTTTTTCCAGTCGGGCGAGTTGACGACGACCATCGGTCATTTCCGCAAGCTGTTCGCGGATGCGACGTGCTACGTCGCCGCCATCCCGGTCTATATCGGCGGCCACATGGCGATGGGCTTTGCCACCGACAACAAGAAGCTGAGGCAAGCGCCGGTGAAGGTCATTGCCCAGCGCTATCGCAAGGCTGGCGGCTTCAAGACCAAATACTGGTCTCCCGAATTGCATGTCGGCGCCTTTGCGTTGCCGCGCTTCATCGCCGATCTGGTCGACAAGCCGAAAAAGAAGCGCTGAGCGCCGATTTACGGTTTGCGATGTGCCGATCGCGATAGGGCAGCGCTGCGTACCGACATCGCAGCCGCACCTTTACGAAAAAGGGCGGCCTTGCGGCCGCCCAGTCTAAACGCCACGCGGGAGGAACCTCGAAGCGGGTCGGCCATCCAACGCCGCCGGCCCACGTGTGCAAATTCAGGCACAGTCCGTCACAGGCACGCCGATTCGTCAATCGGCATTTTTGACAGCAATGTGACGGCGGGGCGGGAAAGTTGGAGGAACAGTCTTTCGAATGCTCAGGACGTCGCGAGTTCGCTCTCGATTGCCGCGATAATACGCGGTTCGGTCGGTTCAACCGCGGAGGCGAAGGCCGCTTTGATGCGTCCGTCCCTGCCGACCAGATATTTGTGGAAATTCCAGCGGGGGCGTTCGGCAGGCCGCTCCAGCGCCGCCCACCGATAAAACGGATGCGCGTCCGGGCCGTTTACGGCGACCTTCTGTGTGAGCGGGAAGGTCACATGGTATTCGCCCTTGGCCGTCGCCTCGATCTCGTGCGCGCCGCCCGGCTCCTGGCCGCCGAAGTCGTTGGATGGCGCGCCAAGCAAAAAGAAGCCGCGGCCGGAAAATCGCGCCCAGAGCTCCTGGAGGCCTGCATATTGAGGCGTGTAACCGCACTGCGAGGCGGTGTTCACAACCATGATCGGACGCCCGGCGTGTTCGGCGAGTGGAATGATTCCGCCGTCGAGGCCGTTGAAGCTGAATGCATAGGCGGTCGTACTGCTCATCGTGGCGGCTCCGGCAGTACGGCCAAAGAGGGGCAGGACAAGCGTGGCAAGCAGGAGCTTTCGGCGCTCGATCATGGCGGCATTATATATCCCCGGCGCGGGAAAATCGGGCGCAACTATGCGTGATTGGGCGGTGCCGAAAGCATCGGGCCCGCCCATATCGAAGAAAACGCTGTTACTGTCATAGTCTTACGGAGGGCAGCATGAGCACGACGACGACCGCTAAACAGTTCCCGGTCACTCATTCCGACGCCGAGTGGCGCCGCCTGCTCACCCCGGAGCAGTACGAGATCATGCGCGGCCACGGTACGGAGCGCCCCGGAAGCTGCGCGCTCAACTACGAGAAGCGTGCCGGAACGTTCGAATGCGTCGGCTGCGGGCAGCGGCTTTTCGTGTCAAAGATGAAATTTGAAAGCGGTACCGGCTGGCCAAGCTTCAACGATCCGCTGCCGGGCGCGGTGGAGAGCTCGGACGATACCAGCTACGGGATGGTGCGGACGGAAGTCCATTGCAGCCGGTGCGGCAGCCATCTCGGGCATGTGTTTCCTGATGGGCCGCCGCCGACCGGCTTGCGGTATTGCATCAACGGTGTGGCGATGAAGTTCAACCCGACCGGCGCGTAGCGCCGGTTACGCCGCGGCGTAGTGCACCGTCGTCTCGAAGCTGTAGCCACAGGCTTCGCACTGCCAAAGATGGCGCAGTTTGGTTGTATCGAGATATTCAGACCATTCCGGCACGTAGATCGGCTCGCCGCATTGCGCGCATTCTGTCATCGGACGCGGGCGGCGGAATCCTGTTTGACGCACGTAGGGTTCCATGGGCCTCTCCAACTGTTACACAACAACCTCAGCCCTTTTGCCGACAGGCTACGCACGAACGACACACGAATAAAGCAGCAGGGCTGACGTAAGCGCGCCAAAAAATTACGTCTTAAATTTGAAATTCTCGCAAATCTTTTGAGCACGATCGGCAGATCGCGCCGCACGTCCCAATATTCCATACGTATCAATCAGATAATTGTGATGCTCCGCCGTTGTGAACCGACCGCCAGAATGTCGGCTGAACGCGTTTTTGAAACGAGGCATTCGCGTTGCAAAACAGCTGAAGGATCGGATCGTGACCATCGACAACACAGCCCGCCGGCGTGCACCCTACATTTTGAGCGTTCTACGTATTGCCGTCGCACTTTGCTTTCTGGAGCACGGCACCTCGCGGCTCTTCGCTTTTCCCTCTCCGATGCCGACTCCGCCGCTGTTCGCGTTGCATTGGTTTGCCGGCGCGATTGAATTCGTGGGCGGCGCACTGGTGCTCGTCGGCCTTTTCACGCGCCCGGCGGCTTTCATCATGTCGGGTGAAATGGCGTTCGCCTACTTTATCAGCCATTTTCCGAAAGGATTTTTCCCGATCCTCAATCATGGCGATGGCGCCATCCTGTATTGTTTCGTGTTTTTCTACCTCGCGTTTGCCGGGGCAGGGCCGTGGAGCATTGACGCTTGGCTCGGGCGTGGACACGTCATTCCCAAGCACGGAGAAATTCTGGCCGGGGCGTCCGCGGTTCCGCCGCGCCATTAACCTGGCCTGACGAACTCTGGAACCTTTGGCGGCGTCGGCCATCTAACCCCCTGAGATCAACGCCCGGCGCCACAACGGCATCGGCAATGGAGGCGCCCAAATGGCTACCAATTTGCGAGCACTGGAGCGGGTTAAGTCCCCCGAAAACGAAGACGGAAAGCCCACGCGGGCCGAGGTCGAGGCGGCGGTCCGCACCATGATCCGCTGGACCGGCGAAAATCCGAACCGCGACGGCTTGCGCGAGACGCCGGCGCGCGTGACCCGCGCGTTTGAGGAATTCTTTTCCGGCTACGCACAGGATCCCGCGGAGATTTTGCAAAAGACCTTCGAGGAGATCGAAGGTTACGACGAGATGATCGTGCTGCGCGGCATTCCGTTCGAGAGCCACTGCGAGCACCACATGGCGCCGATCATTGGCAAGGCCTGGGTCGCTTACATCCCAACCGGCCGCGTGGTCGGCATCAGCAAGCTCGCGCGTCTGGTCGAGGCTTATGCGCGCCGGCTGCAAATTCAGGAGAAGATGACGGCGCAGATTGCCAATACCATCGACGAAGTTCTGAAGCCGCAAGGCGTCGCGGTTGTCATCAAGGCGGTGCATCACTGCATGACCACACGCGGCATCCACAAGCCTGGGACCGATATGGTCACCAGTCGTATGTTGGGCGTGTTTCGCGATAATGCGCTCACCCGCCAGGAATTTCTGCGCATGGCGGAGTGACAAAGGCGGCTTTCCGTGCCTGAGGGGGGTGGTGATCGGCCGAAAACGGCCTTCGTGCTTGCCGGCGGCGGCAGCCTCGGCGCCGTGCAGGTCGGCATGCTGCACTCGCTCGCTGCGCGCAACATCACCGCGGATATCGTCGTCGGCTCGAGCGTCGGCTCGCTCAACGGCGCTTATTATGCGGGCAATCCCACACAGGAAGGTGTCGCAAATCTCGCCAAAATCTGGCGTGGACTGCGACGAGAAGACGTCTTTCCGGTCGGGCTGCGCGCGTTTTTCGGTTTTTTGTTGCGAAGGGATTATCTCGTCGCCGCCGACGGCGTGCGCACACTTGTCGAAAATAATCTTCCCTATCGCAAACTGGAGGAAGCCAAAGTCCCAATCCACGTGGTCGCCACAAACATGCTGACCGGAGCGACCGTGGTCTTGTCGGAGGGTTCAGCGGCTGACGCGATTGTCGCCAGCGCCGCGATCCCGGTGGTGTTTCCGCCTGTGCAATTCCGCAATCTCTATCTCGTCGACGGCGCTGTCTCGAGCAACACGGCGGTGAAGGTCGCGGTGCAGCAGGGCGCCACACGCTTGATCGTGCTGCCGACCGGCTACGCCTGTGCACTCGATAAACCCCCGGAGGGAGCCATCGCGAGGGCGTTGCACGCGATTACGCTTTTGATCGCGCGCCAACTTCTTAGCGAATTGCAAGAGCTCGACGGCACCGGGATTGAATATTTTGTGCTGCCGCCGCTCTGTCCGCTTACAGGTTCGCCTTACGATTTCTCGCAAACCGATTCATTGATCGAGCGTGCCATTAAAAGCACCGATGCGTGGATTGCCGATGGCGGACTCGAACGCTCCAACATCCACACGCAACTGAGCATTCACAAACATTCCAACCAGCACTAAGTTCAAGGAGCCTCCGATGGAAACTCGTCCGCCGCTGCCGCCGTTTACCCGCGACACTGCCGCGCAGAAAGCGCGCGGTGCGGAAGACGCCTGGAATTCGCGCGATCCGGTGCGCGTTGCCGGCGCTTATTCAATCGACAGCCGCTGGCGCAACCGTGCGGAATTTTTTCAAGGCCGTGACGCGATCGTTGCGTTCCTCAAGCGAAAGTGGGTGCGGGAGCTCGATTACCGGCTCGTCAAGGAGGTATGGGCCTTCACGGAGAACCGGATTGCCGTGCGCTTCGCTTACGAATGGCATGACGACGCCGGATATTGGTATCGCAGCCACGGCAACGAGCAGTGGGAGTTCAACGAAGCGGGGCTGATGCACCGGCGCGAGGCGAGCATCAACGACGTGCAGATCAAGGAATCCGATCGCTTGTTTCACTGGTCATTGGGCGCAAGACCGAAAGATCACCCGGGATTGACCGATCTCAAGCTATAAAATGCGA
>DASUKT010000131.1:0-2726 GCA_036278575.1 Pseudolabrys sp.
CGGTTGCACGAGGCCGCAGGTTGCGTCCGCGGGTTACGAGGAGCCGAGCCTGGTTTTCCTCCTCGGCACCGACACACGGTTGGCGGATGGGGCGGGCGCGGCGGAGTTCCTGCGCCACGGTCCTTGCCGCTTTGCGCTCATTGAGGCGCACAATGAACGCAGTTTCGTGCAGCGCGCCGATGCGATCGCCTTGCGCTACGATCGCATCGGTAGCATCGATGGCTTCAACATCAGCAGCGGCCGCAAGGTGGCGATCTCGATTTTCCGTTCGGCGGGGCCCTAAGGCATGTCAGGCTTGGCCTCACTACCGGGCGATGCGGGGCAGCGCACGCTGCTGCGGCGGACGGCGGCCAATCTGGAAACGACCTTCGCGGTGCTGGTGCGGGCACCGCGAGGCCCTATCGTGCGACGCCCGCCATGGCGGCGCGACAGCATTGTCGTCGCTGTCGTCGTCGGCGTGGTTGCGTTTGCCGCCGCTCTCGTATTTGCCGACGGGCCAACCATTCGGACGGTGCGGGAAATTCCATCCTGGATGATCTGGCCGTTCTTCCAGATTACCCGCTTTGGAAAGTCGGGTTGGTTTCTCTGGCCGCTGGGCGTTGCATTTCTTCTGATTGCCGTGGTTCCGTACCGGCTTCCGCGACGGCTCCGCCTGACGCTGTCGGCGTTTGCGGTGCGGGTCGGATTTGTGTTTGCGGCGATTGCCGTTCCCGGTGTCGCTGTCGCCATTCTCAAGGGAGTAATCGGCCGGGCGCGGCCTTTCGTATCCGGCGCCGCCGATCCTTTTCTTTTTCATCCGTTCAATTTCCATGCGGCGTATGAGAGCTTGCCGTCCGGGCACACGACCACGGCCTTCAGCGCGTTGGTTGCGATCGGCTCGGTCTGGCCGCAAACGCGTCCGGCGATGTGGATCTATGCGTTGCTCATCGCGCTCAGCCGCATCATGGTGCTTGCTCATCATCCGAGCGACGTTCTTGCAGGGGCTTTCGCCGGGGCTGCAGGTGCGCTGATCGTCCGGCGTTATTTCGCCGAACGGCGGCTCGGCTTTGTTGTCGCGCCGGACGGCGACGTTCGGCGTTTGTCTGGGCCCTCCTGGCGTCGGATCAAAACAGTTGCCCGCGCGCTGCTCACTTAATAAGAAGCTCGCGCTTCAAGGGCCGGTCGGCCGACGGGATGCTCACGAATGAATGCGAACGGCCCGGCAGTATCCGTTGTGGTACCCGTCAGGAATGAGTCCGGAAACATCGCTCCGCTCGCCGAGGAAATTGCGGCCGCGCTCTCGGGGCACTGGGCCTTCGAAGTCGTTTACGTCGACGATGGCTCGACCGATTCGACGGCCGCCGAACTTTCGCAGTTGATGGCACGTTACGCGTGGCTGCGTCGCGTGCGGCACAAACAATCGTGCGGCCAGTCGGCGGCTGTCAGGAGCGGTGTCGCAGCCGCGCACGCGCCGCTGGTTGTCACGATTGACGGCGACGGGCAGAACGACCCGTCGTTCATTCCCGTGCTCATTCGTGCGCTCGAAGCGGGCGCTCCACGCCTTGGGTTGATTGCCGGTCAGCGTGTAGGCCGCAAGGCAAGCGGCTTCAAGCGTTTCCAGTCGCGGATCGCGAACGCTGTGCGCGGCGCCGTGCTGCGCGACGGCACGCGCGACACCGGCTGCGGATTGAAGGCATTCTATCGCGCGCTTTTTCTCAAACTGCCGTATTTCGATGGCTTGCATCGGTTTTTGCCGGCGCTGGTGCGGCGCGAAGGATACGAGATCGGTTATGTGGAAGTCGTCGATCGTCAGCGCCGTCACGGCGTTTCCAACTATGGGCTGTGGGACCGGCTGTGGGTCGGGATTCTCGATCTCGCCGGTGTGTGGTGGCTGATCCGCCGCAAGAAGCGCGTTCCTGAAATTCTGGAGGAGTAAATGCTTGTCGATCTCGCGCGCGCCGTAGGCGGCTACTTGCAGGACGTCTTCATCGGGCACGCCGATTGGGGAATCCTGATCGGCTATGTCGCACAAGCGATGTTTGCGATGCGCTTTGTCGTGCAGTGGATCGCCTCGGAGCGGGCAGGGCGCAGCGTGGTGCCGACGGCGTTCTGGGTTTTCTCGATCGGCGGCGGCCTGATGCTGTTGGGCTACGCGATATACCGGCGCGATCCCGTATTCATCGTCGGTCAGGCATTCGGTGTTTTCGTCTATCTGCGCAATTTGCAATTCGTGATGCGCGGCAAAGGCGCGGCTGCCGCGGCCTGAAGAGGATCAGCGCAACGCCGCCATCGCGGCGAAACCGCCTTCGAGATCGGCGATCAGGTCGCCTGTATCCTCGAGGCCGATATGAAAGCGCAATGTCGGGCCGCCCGGCGACCATTTCGTTGCCGTCCGGTATTCGGCGCAATCGAACAAAATCACCAGGCTTTCAAATCCGCCCCAGGAAAAGCCCATACCGAACAGCGCAAGCGCGTCCATAAACGCATGCACGGCGCTTTTGGAAGCGGGCTTGAGCACGACGCTGAACAATCCGCTGGCGCCGGAGAAATCGCGCTTCCAGATTGCATGACCGGGATTGTCGTCCAGCGCCGGGTGCAGCACTCGTAAAACCTCGGGACGTTTCGCGAGCCAGCGCGCGATGTGCAACCCCGACTCGTAATGACGAGCCAATCGCACACCCATCGTCCGCAGGCCGCGCAGCGCGAGATAGATATCGTCCGGTCCCGCGCACAGGCCCATGGTGTTG
>DASUKT010000132.1:0-2463 GCA_036278575.1 Pseudolabrys sp.
CAGCTTGTGACGCTCGGCAGCGTTCCTGAGCGTGTCGAGCACGCAACCGGGTTCGACCTCGCCAATCTTGTTGACGGCGTCAATCGACAGCACGCGATTGAGATACTTCGAGAAGTCGATCAACACGGCGACATTGCAGCCTTGGCCGGCCAGCGCGGTGCCGCCACCGCGATTGACGATCGGCGCCTGGTGGGCGCGGCACAGGTTCACGGTTTTGACGACATCCTCGACCGAGCGCGGGATCACTACACCGATCGGCACCTGCCGGTAGTTCGAAGCATCGGTGGCGTAAAGCGCGCGGCTTCCGTTGTCGAAACGCACCTCGCCCTCGATTGCTCGTTTCAACTCGTGGCCCAATTCGTGAAATTCGTCCGGCGAAGTGGAAATATGCTCGTCGCTGATCCGGCCGTCCGGCGCGCGCTCGATGACGCGGTGGCGTTCTCTGGCATGGTCGATATGGGTGACGTGGCTCATTGTCGGCTTTCATGCCGCAAGACGCGCGGCATCCTTGTCCTTGAACGCAAGTCCATGGCCGGGACGTGACCGATCCGGCTCGATTGCACCGCCCTCCGGATGCGGCGCGCCATCGAAAACGAGATGCTCGATGCGGACGTGGTCGTGAAACCATTCGATATGGCGCACGCGCGGCGCCGCGCAGCACACCGGCAGATGCAACGCCGGCGCACAGTGTGCCGACAACGGCAAACTCCAGGCATCGGCAAGCGCAGCCGCTTTCAGGAAGCCGGTGTAGCCGCCACAGCGCGTGGCATCCGCTTGCAGAACGTCAACCGCTTGCGCTTCGAGCATGCGGCGGAAATAGAATTGATCGTATCCGTACTCCCCGGCCGCGATTTCCATGCTTGCCGGCGCGCGCTCGCGGATGAAGCGCAAGCCTTCGAGATCGTCGCTGGAAACCGGCTCCTCGAACCAGGTCACCCCGAGCGCGGAAAAACCATCAGCGAAATCAAGTGCTTGCTTCCGGGTGTAGGCCCCGTTGGCATCGACGAAAAGCTTAGCATCGCCGATCGATTCGCGTGCGGCCTTCACGCGCCCGAAATCGTCTTCGGGAACGGTGCCTATTTTCATTTTCACGAAACGGCAGCCATTGCGCTCAACCCAGCCGGAAAGTTGCTTTTGGAGTTGCGCGATCGAATAGCTGGTAAAACCGCCGCTGCCGTAGATCGGCACCTTATTGCGCTCGCCACCGAGCAACGTAACGAGCGGCACATCGAGAAGATGTGCTTTCAGATCCCATAAGGCGACGTCGACCGCCGAAATCGCGCATGCCGCGACGCCACGCCAGCCGACATTGCGGACGGCGCGCACCATATCGATCCACAATTTCGGAATATCGAACGCGTCCTGTCCTTCGATTTTGTGCGCGAGAAGGCCGGTGACGATTTCAGCGGCCGAGGCGTCGGCGTAGCTGTAGCCCAGTCCCGTCGCATCCGCAGCCGTCACCTCAACGAGCACAAGCGTCGTCGCATCCCACGCAATCGTACCATCCGCCTCCGGCGCATCGGTTGGGATGCGAAAGGCGCGCGCCGTGACGCGACGGATGGGCGCGGCAGCTGCCATGGCGTCACACGATTTCACGCGCGATATCCGCCGCGATCGTGCGGGCGGTCTTGCCGGCTGCCGGCGTACCGCGCGCCAGTGCCTCGGCGAGGTGCGCAACCTGCTTCAACGTCGCTTTCGGCGGCATCGGCGGCTCGAACGGATCGACGACGGCTTCGACCAATGCAGGACCGCGCACGTTCAGCGCCTCGCGCAGCATTTCACCGCAGCGCGCCGGGTCCTCAATTGTGAAACTCGGCACGCCGAAACCACGCGCAACGGTGGCAAAATCGATCGGCTGGAGTTCGCAGGCATATTCCGGATTGCCCAGGAAAACCATCTGCTCCCATTTGATCTGGCCGAGCGCGTTGTTCTTGATGACGACGATCTTCACGTCGAGCCCGTACTTTACGCATGTTGCGAGTTCGCCCATCAGCATCGTCAGCCCGCCGTCGCCGACGAAGGCGACAACTTGCCGGCCTGGATAAGCCACCGACGCGGCAATCGCGTAGGGCAGCCCGCACGCCATCGTGGCGAGATTGCCCGAACACGAAAACATCATGTTGCCACGTATGCGCAGATGGCGCGCGATCCACGTGGTGATCGTGCCGGAATCGGTTGCAACGATTGCATCGTCCGCAAGCAGCTTGTCGAGCTCGTGCGCGACGACCTGCGGCTTCATCGGCTTGTTCGTCACCGTGCCGCGCTCCTCCATCAGCGCGAGCCATTCCTTCTTGCCCGCCTGCGCGCTCTCGAGGAACGAATGATCCTCCCGGTAATCGAGATGGCGCAGCAATGCGCGCAGCACCTTCGATGTATTTCCGATCAGCCCCGCCTCGACCGGACAGCGCAGGCCGATGCGCTTCGGGTCGATGTCGACCTGCACCGCGCGCGCCTGACCTGGCT
>DASUKT010000133.1:0-2397 GCA_036278575.1 Pseudolabrys sp.
GTCGGCGGCCGTAAACTTCAGCTATCCCTGGCGGGACAATTTCTGCGAACTCCGCGACTTCGTTGTCGGGCAGTGTCCCGGCGGCCACGGGCACCAAGGAGAGGACATCCGACCGTCGAATTGCGTTCTGAGCGAGAAGGAATCCGACCGCTGTCTTCCCTATCAACACAAGGTCACCGCCGTCCGCGACGGCGTCATTTGGCGACGTGCCGGCAATCTCGGCCTCTGGATCGTCGTCAACACGCCGAACGATCTCGTGCGCTTCCGCTACCTGCATATGAATCCCAAGATGATGGATGCGGACGGCATGCTAAGCGGCCGCAAGGTCAGCGAAGGTGAAATCATCGGGAAAGTCAGCACGTGGGGCGATTACCCGCGCGGCACCTCCTATCACATCCATTTCAACATCCAGGTGTTTACGAAATCAGGCTGGGCCTGGGTTAGCCCTTACATGACCCTGGTGCTCGCCTATGAACGGTTGATCGGCGCCCGTGGCGTAGAGCTAAAGCCCGGCGATCCCGCCCCGCCTGTTCCTGAGAAAGCACCCATAATCGCTTCTCCGATGGGGGTGACAATTGAATCAAGCGCGAGCGAAAGCGCGCGAGAAAAAAAGGCAGTCAGGCACGCGGGCGCCAAGCACAGACGCCACCATCCTGTTCACAGGCGGTACAGGGGCACGAAACATCGGCGGCATCACCGCGGCTAATTGGCGCTGTTGCTTGGCCGATTCTGCGCCAAATTCCCGGTGCATAATAACTCCATGATTCAATTCAACGCCCGCGCCGTTATTACCCGCCGTACTGCTTTAGCCGGCGCGGTATCGGCCGCATTTGCCCTCACGCAGGGCGCCGCGGCGGCGAGCTTTTCCAGTTGGGTAGCGGAATTGCGGCCACGCGCGATGCGGCGCGGCATTTCGGAGAAAACATACAACCACGTGATGGGCTCGCTGAAGCCCGACACCAGCGTCTATGCCGCATTCCATGCGCAGCCCGAATTTACCGAGTTGATGTGGCAATACATCAATCGCCGATGCTCGGACTGGCGCGTCATCACCGGCAAGCAGCGCGCAAAGGAATACAGCCACCTGCTTGCTCGGCTCGAACGGGATTACGGCGTCGATCGCTACACGTTGCTCGGCTTGTGGGGCATGGAGTCGTCATTCGGCGACGTCATCGTCAATCCGAAATACATGCGCCCGATCATTCCGGCACTTGCTGCGCTGGCTTGGGGCGAGCGGCGGCGGCGTGCGTACTGGGAGCAAGAGCTTCTCAATTCGCTCCTGATCGTCGAGCGCGGCTGGGCGAAACCGGAAGAGATGATCGGTTCGTGGGCGGGCGCGATGGGCCACACGCAGTGGATGCCCGAGGTTTGGCTGCATATGGGCGTCGACTACGACCGGGACGGCCGCATCTCGCCTTTCGGCCGGCCGGATGACTCACTCGCAGGCACCGCGCGCTACCTCGTCGAACGCGGTCATTACCGGCGTGGCGAGAGCTGGGGCTGCGAGGTCAGGCTCGACAATCCGCGGCTTGCTGACACCCACGGCTGGCGCACCTACGCACAATGGCGCGAGCGCGGCCTCAGCCGCGCGGACGGACGGCCATTCCCCCGGTTGCAAGATCGGGCTCGTCTTTGGCAGCCGGTTGCCGGCGGGCCTTCTTTTCTCGTGGGTCAAAACTTTTTCGCCGTTCGCTCGTATAATCCCTCGTCCAGTTACACGTTGGCGCTCGTCCATCTCGGCGATCTGATACGCGGTGACGGTCCTTTCCGGCAGCAGTTTCCCGGCGGGGAACGCACGCCGACCCTCGAGGAGGTCAAGGAAATCCAGCGGCGCTTGAACGATCGCGGCTTCAAAACCGATGGCGTCGATGGACGCACGGGCAGCGATACCGTGAAGGCGATTGTCGCCTTCCAGAAGCACGTCGGAATGAAGCCTGCCGACGGCTATGCCGGTCTCAAGGTGCTCGCCCGGTTGCGTCAGGGAGCCTGATCCGATTGGATGCGGCCACCGCCCGCCGGGCTCCCTGATGAAGGCCGCCACGTGTCCAGTTCCAAACGCGACGTCCCCATTTCAAAACTAGATCGGCCGTTGCTCGCGGGCGTCAATGCAGCCCAGTTCGGCAGTGACGTGGCAGCAGATGCACTCCGCGCACTCGATATCCCTTATATCGCGCTCAATCCCGGCGCGAGCTATCGCGGGCTTCACGACAGCCTCGTGAATTACCTCGGCAACGAGCGGCCGCAGATGCTGCTCTGCCTGCATGAGGAAAGCGCGATTGCCATTGCCCACGGCTACGCCAAAGTCGCTGGCAAGGCGATGGCGGCCGCGGTGCATTCCAACGTCGGCCTGATGCACGGCACCATGGCAATCTTCAACGCGTGGTGCGACCGCATGCC
>DASUKT010000134.1:0-2659 GCA_036278575.1 Pseudolabrys sp.
CGGCGTTCGATGTAATCGGTGACCATCTGCTTGAAATCGGCGGTCAGCGTCGAACCGCGCAAGGTCGTGGCTTTCTTGCCATCGATGAACACGGGCGCGGTCGGTTGTTCGCCGGTGCCAGGCAGCGAAATACCGATGTCGGCATGTTTGCTCTCGCCGGGCCCGTTGACGATGCAGCCCATGACCGCAACGTTGAGCGTTTCGACGCCGGGATAGCGCGTCTTCCATTCCGGCATCGACGTGCGGATGAAATTCTGGATGTCGGCCGCCAATTCCTGGAACGTTGTCGAGGTCGTGCGCCCGCAGCCCGGGCACGCGGCGACCAGCGGCACGAACGTGCGCAGCCCCATTGTCTGCAAAAGCTCCTGCGCCACCTGCACCTCGAGCGTGCGGTCGCCGTTAGGCTCGGGCGTGAGTGAAATGCGAATGGTATCGCCGATGCCTTGTTGCAGCAAAACACCGAGCGCCGCACTCGATGCAACGATTCCCTTCGAGCCCATGCCGGCTTCGGTCAGGCCCAGATGCAGCGCATAATCGGAACGGCGCGCAAGCTCGCTATAGACCGCGATCAGATCCTGCACGGCTGATACTTTTGCCGAGAGAATGATGCGATCTCTCGGAAGACCGATTTCTTCGGCGCGCGCTGCGGACGTCAGCGCCGACTGCACCATCGCCTCGTGCATGACCTCGCGCGCATCGAGCGGCTTCTCCGCGCGCGCGTTCTCGTCCATCAATTTCGTGAGTAGTTCCTGATCGAGCGAACCCCAGTTGACGCCGATGCGCACCGGCTTGCCGTATTTGATCGCCATTTCGACGATCTGCGCGAATTGCGGATCGCGCTTGTTTTTGAAGCCGACGTTACCGGGATTGATCCGGTATTTGTCGAGCGCCTCGGCGCAGGCCGGATGTTCGGCGAGCAGCTTGTGGCCGATGTAATGAAAATCGCCGACCAGCGGCACGTCGATGCCGGATTTACTGAGCTTGTCCTTGATGAGCGGCACCGCGGCCGCCGCCTCGTCGCGGTCGACCGTGATGCGGACCAGTTCCGACCCGGCGCGCGCGAGCGCCATCACCTGCCGCGCCGTCGATTCAACGTCGGCGGTGTCGGTATTGGTCATCGATTGCACGACAATAGGCGCGCCGCCGCCAACGGCCACGCCGCCGACCTCGACCCGCACGGATTTGCGACGTTGCTGGGCGCTAATACTCATCGATATTGCCGTTCAACTGCGTACCCAAGCCAAAGTTCCATCGTGCTCATAGTATGTCATGGCGTGCGATTTACCAGCACCAGGCCCGCCGCGACCAGAGCCACCGCACCTAGGAAGGCGGGCGTCAGCGGCTCGTTCAGCATCAGATGTCCAGCTGCGACGCCGAATAATGGCGTCAGGAATGTGAAGGCCGAGAGACGGCTCGCGGAATAACGGACGACCAGCGCGAACCAGATCACGAACGTGATGCTGACGACCCAGACCGTCTGGTAGGCCATGGCGCCGAGCGCAAGCAGCGACGGCATGTGCGTGATGCGCTCGCCCGCGATGGCGGCGGCAATGGCCATCATCGGCGCGGAAACCACCAGTTGATAGAGCATCACCTTCTCAGCCGAAACCCGGTTGAGCCGGCTCGCCTTGATGATCAGTGTTGTCGTGGCCCAGAACAGCGCGCCTCCAACGGTCATGAGATCGCCGACCATCTGTCGCGGATTGAGCGCCGGCGTCGGTAGCCCGAAAGCAATCAGCATTCCGCCGAAGGACAGCGCCAGACCGAGCCATTGCGCAGGCCCGAAACGGTCGGCAGGCAGGAAAATGCGCGCGCCAATCGCAACGAGGAACGGCGCAAGGTAGAGAAAAAGCACCGCGCGCGTGGCCGTCGTATAAGCGAGGCCCTGATAAATCAGGATGAATTCGATCCCGAAAGCGAAGCCAGTAACGAGTCCGGCGAGAAGCGTGCCGTCGCGCGCAAGAAGCGGAAGGCCGCGCGCTTTCGCGTAACCCGCGACAATCAAAGTCGCCGCAAACGAGCGGATCGCCGCCTGCATCAGCGGCGGAACATCGTGGATCGCAAGCTTCACCGAAACCTGATTGAAGCCCCACGATAGGCAGAGCATCACCACGATCGCGGCGGCGATGGCATCAAGCGGACGCGTAATGCTGGCGGATGCAGGCGCGGTGGTCACGGCGTTGTCTTAGCGCGGCAGCGGGCGGCGCGCTATGCGCCTGCAATTCACGCAGCCCTGCAATGTGCGCAGATGCCGCTTATCTCGATCACCGGCGTCTTCGGCGTAAAACCGGCCGAGCGGGACGCTTGACGGATTGTATCGGCAACGGCAATCGACGCCGATTCCCCGACGGCGCCACAGCGTTCGCAGATCATGAACACCACCGGATCGCCGCTTTCGTGATTGTGCACGCAAGCGATGAACGCGTTGCGGCTTTCAATCCGGTGCGCAAGGCCCTGCTCACATAAAAAATCAAGCGCGCGATAAACCGTGATCGGCGCAGGCCGCGCCGCGCGCGCGCCGATGCACTCGATCAGCTCGTAGGCGCCAAGCGGCTTGTGGCTTGCAAGCAGCGCTTCCAACACGCGCCGGCGCAGCGGCGTCAGCCGCTCGCTGCGCGCGGCGCAGTGCGCTTCCGCGTGTCCGATCGCGTCGCTTGCG